>NZ_JBSFTC010000035.1:0-64603 GCF_053590415.1 Nonomuraea sp. NPDC003201 | reverse complement strand
GGCCGCCTCGGACGGCCCGCCGAGGCGGCCCGGCGGGTCAGATGTCGCGGGGGTCCTGCTCGCCGAGTCGCCGGAGCCGGTCGTTCCGCTCGGCCGTCTCCGCGCCGAACATGTCCTGGAACTCGGCGAACTGCCGCTGGATCTCCTCCAGCCCGATGATCTGCGACTGCGGCACGGCCAGCAGCTCCTGGGCCTGGCGCCCCTGGTCCTCCTGCGCCTGGCGCACCGCCTGGACGACCTCCTCCGCCAGGGTCCTGACGTCCAGCCGCAGCACGCGCGGCGAGAAGACCACGCTCTGGAGCCGGCCGTCGGCGTCTACGACCGCGGTGGTCAGGCCGCTGCGGCTCTCTCCCTTGCCGGTGATCAGCTGCAGCTCGGCGGCGGCCGCGGCCAGGCGCAAGAGCTCGCGCTCGTTGTCCCGCAGGAGTTTGTCCACGTCGTCGTCGGTGTAGTCCATGACACGCCACGCCATCGGCGCCGGGTTAACTGGAGGCGATCACAGGCTGGCGAGCCGCTGAATCGATCATGAAGATCGAGGCAAGTGTGCCACTTCGTAGCGATATGTGAATAAGAATGCCGATTTGTGGGGCAACAACAGGGTAAAACGGGGCAAGAGATCTACGTCACCTCCTCCACCATCGCGCACACGCGAAAGCGCGTCGACGAGGAGCTGCATCCGAACGTGGAGTTCATCCACGGGCTCATGTCGTACACGGCCGTGGGCGGGCTCGGCTTCGGGGCGATCGGCGGCGTGATGATCGGCGGCGCGTACGAGGAGTTCCGCCGCTGGGCGGACACCACGTTCACCGAAATGGAAGACGCCGTGGAGAGCTGGTCGGACGCCCTCGAACGGGCCAGGCGCAACTGGCGCGCGGCCGAGGAGGCCAGCATCGTGAGGTACCGCGGCTGATGGGCACGCCAGATCCCTGGGGCGGCGCCCCGGACCCCTGGGCGCACACCCAGACCCCGCCGGCCACCCAGGCGCCTCCTGGCAATCCCTACGCCGCGCCGGCCCAGCCGGGCGCCCCGGACCCCATGGCGCGGGCGGCCACGCCGCCGCAGCCGGCCGCCCCGGATCCCTGGGCGCACACCAGGCCCCCGGCGCCGGGCCAGCCGGTGCCCGCCAATCCCTACTCCAACCCGTACGCCACCCCGAATCCCTACTCCACGACGCCCACCAGCCCGCGCCCGTACCAGCCGGCTCCCAGGCCCGTTCCCGGCAACCCCTACGCCTACCCTCCGGCGAATCAGCCCGTCACCCACACCCCCCAGAGCTACGCCGCCAACGGCGCCCAGCGCGCGAACCTGGGCGCAGGGAGGTTCGGTCCGGCCCCGGAGATGAACGCGGCCCGCTCGTCCTTGCCGTCGCTGGGGGAGAAGGCGCTCAACATGCTGAAAAGGGCGGGCAAGCTCGCCCTGGGCCTGGCTCCCGCCATCGCCATCTGCGGCGGGATGCTCGCCAACGAGCCGGGCATGGCCCAGGCGGTCAGCGTCTGGCAGAGCGGCATGGCCCAGCGGCTCGACGGCGGTATGAAGAACCTGCTCCCGCAACTGCGCGACACGGCCAAGGACGGCTGGATCGCGATGGACCGCGACGAGTTCGACCGGGTGCTGTGGACCTTCCAGCGCGAGTCCGAGGTGCTGCGCAACGTCCTGAACACGGGAGGCAGCTCGCTCGACGAGGTCGCCGCGGCCTACCGGAGCTTCTGGACCTGGGTCCTGCGCACGTCGGCCGCCGCGCTCGGCCTGCTCATCGCCGCCAAGGCGCTGCAGCGGGTGCCGCAGAGCTCGGTGTGGGGGGTGCTGATGGAGAAATACATCACGGCCGAGGTCAACATCGCCACGCTGTTCCTGGCCACCTCGCTGGCCAGCACCCTGAAGGAGGGCGGCGAGGTGCTGTCGACCATGGTGAAGCGGAACCACCAGTGGAACTACATCACGCCGGCCGGCGAGGCCGCGGTCAACTTCAAGTCGATCGAGATCGACGCCAAGAAGTACCCCTCCTTCTCGGAGCCCGCCAAGAAGAACGGACTGCCCCCGCGCTACCAGGACTTCGACTGGATCGAGCCGAAACGGGAGATCTCCAAGCCCTGATGGATAGGGTGGTGAGAAAAGCGGCTTCTGTGTCTTGTGGGGTATGAGGGATGATCGAGCGGGAATTCGGCGCGCTGGACATCGACCGGATCCTCCGGAACGCCGACCAGCAGATGGCGCGGGCCGGCGAGTTCCAGCAGGTCCTGCAGGACCTGACGGGCCACGCCCAGGACGAGGACGGGTTCGTCATGGCCGAGTGCGGCAGCACGGGGCTCAAGGAGCTCGTCCTGCACCCCAAGGCCATGCGCCTCAACTCGGCCGACCTGGCCGAGCGCATCAAGGTCGTCATCGGGGAGGCCAACGCCGACCTGCAGCGGCGGATCTCGGAGGAGATGGGCAACGTCTTCGGCGAGGAGAACAACCCCATGCGCTTCGCCCAGAACCCCGAGGGTGGCCTGGAGCTGGTACGGCAGGCCGAGGCGGCCTACAACCGCACGTACGAGGACCTCATGGGAGAGCTGGACAGGATCCGGCAGCGCATGGAGGGCTGAAAAAGCCCGGCTCACGTGGCGTGAGCCGGGCTTTATTGTTTTATGTCACCCGATGCGGTCGGGGCCGGCCTGGTGCGCGGAGGACCAGATGTCCCCTTCGGGGTCGTAGATCTCGCGGTTGCGCTCGCTGCTCTGGTCGCCGCCCGCGCCCATGCCGCCCGGCGGGTACGCCATGAGCCCCGTCCCCGAGGCCCCCGGCCCGCCGCGGAGCACCGACGGAGCGGCCCCCGACGCCGAACCGCCCGCGCCGTACCAGGTGCTCGGGCCGCCGCCGCTCTGCCCCGGAACCGGGGAGAACGGGGTGCTCGTCGGCACCTGCGTGGTGGGGTTGGTGAGCACGGTGGGCGTGGACTGCTGCGGGTAACCGGTGGTCTGCGGCGTCGTCGTGGTGGTGGGGAAGTTCGGGTTTCCGGCGTCGGCGAGCTGGGTCTTCGGCTGGTCTGCGCCGATCACCGGAGGCACGCTCTGGTCCTGGTCCCCGGGCTTCTGCGGCGAGCCGCCGGTGCCCGGGCCGTTGCCCGGCTGCTGGGGGTTATTGGGGTCCTGGGTTCCCGTGGACGGGTCGTCCTGACCCTTGCCCGGGTCCTGGCCCGGATCGTCGCGGCCCGGGTCCTGGTCCTTGCCGGGGTTCTGGTCGCCCTTGCCGTCGGTGCCGTCGGAGCCGTCACGGCCGCCGCCGGTGCTGCTGCCGTCGGAGCCGGACGAGCCCTTCGAGCCGTCGCCTGTCCAGTACCTCGTCTCGCCCGACGGCGTCTTCGTGCCGCTGCCGGGGTCGAGGGGCTGCTGCTTCTGGGTCTCCACCACCATGGGCTGGATCTCGGGCAGCTTGAACGCCAGGCCGTCGGCCAGCTGCGCGTTCAGCTCGTTGATCTTGTTGTTCAGCTGCTCCAGATGCGCCCGGGCGGCCGAGTCCACCAGATACCCGGCGGTCCCCAACTGCGGGTTGAAGTTCGTCGTCGGCTCGTTGTCGACGTTGGTCGTGGTGCTGAGGGCGGTGGGCCCGGGCATGGTCGTCTTGGACGTCCTGAGCTGCTGGGCGTACTCGACCATCGGCTTGCCGGTCTTCTCCATGGCGTCGCCGAGCGCCGCGGCGCTCGCGTGCAGCAGCCGCAGCGCCTCCAGCGCCGTCGTGGCCCCTTCGCCGCGCCAGACCTCCGCGAGCTCCTCAGCGGCCTTCAGGAGCGTGCCCTCGAGCCCGCTCTTGCCGTGGACCAGACCGGCCGCCTTGACGTAGCTGTTGCCGGCGCTCTCGATGCGGTCCGGCTGGGTGTCCTTCAGGTAGGCGACGATCTGGGCCCTGGTGACGAAGATGCCCGGCTTGCTGTTGCCGAGGTAGTCATAGAGCCTGATCGGCTTCCACTCTTCGCCCATCTACGCCATCCCTGCAGATATCTCACGCACTGCTGTCCCGCTGCCCTTTTTCGTAGTTGGAGACGGCCCGTTCGACCGCCTCGGCCCACTTCTCGACATAGTCGATGAGCTGGCTGTAGCTCTCGCCGAACACCTTGTACGCCGACTCGAAGTTGGCGCCGAAGTTGCTGGCCACCTCCCACTTGCCGGTGGCCTCCGATCCGACGTTGCCCAGCCCTTGCACCTCGCCGATCGTGCCGGGGCCGCTCCACGTGGCGCTCATCGACGGCTGCGGGTTGCCGTGCACGGAGCCCAGGTTCTTGCGCAGCCGCGAGACGACGTCCCTGATCCCCTCGTGATCCGCGTACTGCCCGCCGCCGTTCCCGCTGAGCCCTGGGAAGTCCTTGGCGAGCTCCAGTCCCGGGGTCGGCGAGTCGTTGTCCTTCGGAACGCTCACGCCTTGCCTTTCGAGTCACCCTTGATGGTGTGGTTGGTCGTCGTCACGTCGCTTCTGAAGAGGTCCTCGTCCTCCAGGAGGTACGTGGTCCGCACGATCTCCTGCTGCTCCTGGCCGCCGCTGCCCCGGGCGGCGGACCCGGACACCGGGACCGCCGGGATCATGGAGGAGCCGCCGCCCAGGCCGCGCAGGCCGGCCGCGCTCACAGCGTTGCCCGCGCTCGCACCCCCGCCGCCGAAGCTGCTTCCTCCCGTGGTGGAGCCGTACGGGCTGCCGATGCCCGTGGTGGGCAGGCTGGTGGACGGTCCGGACACGGACGGATCGGGCATCCCGGCCAGGGTCGTCGTCGGACCCCCGGCATTCGGGCCCTGGGAGCCGTTCAGGTTCGGGTTCACGTTGGCGTTCGCGTTCAGGGCGTTGGAGGGGTCGGTCAGGCCGGGGATGTTGCCGGCGCCGTTCTGGCCGTTGCCGCCGATCCCGTTCTGGCCGTTCCCGATTCCCGAGCCCACGGTCCCGACCGTGCCGTTGGGAAACGTGCTCGTCGGGTTGTTCGTGGTGTCGATGCCCGGGATCTGGTGCCGGTTGGGGTCCTGCATGCCGTCCTGGTTCATGCCGTCGAGGCCGGCCGTCGGGTCGTACCCCTGATTGAGGCCGGCCGGGATGTTGCCGCCGATCCCGGTCTTCCCGCCGAACGGGCCGGTGGGAACGTTCGGCGAGAGCGCCATGAACTGCGGGATGTCGGTCTTGAGCTCGGCGGGGAACACGTCGTTGTTGAGCTTGGTGTCCTGGCTCAGCAGCTTGATGGCCTCGGCGGCCTTCTTCCTGTCCTTCTCCTCCTTGGAGTCGCCCCAGAGGTTGGCGAAGGGAAGGTCGCTGATGAAGCGGGTGATGCCGCCGACGAGCACGCCCACGCCCGCGCCGATCACCACACCCGGCACGGCTCCCACCCCGCCGAAGAAGGAGCCGATGGCGGCCCCGGCCACGCCGCCCGTGACGGCGGCCTCTCCGAAGTCGATGTCGCTGCCGGGGTTGTCGGGCACGTCTCCCTTGGCCGCCGACAACGTCCGGGCGTGGACGATGAGCGCGGGGGCGACACCGTGCGGGTTCTTCGGGGGGTTCTTCGCATCCACGGGCTGGTCGCTGATCGTGGTCGAGATGTCCGCCGCCGCCTCCCGCAGCCTGCGCAGCTGCTTCTTGACGGTCTTGGCGTCCTCGCCCGCGGTCCAGGACTTGTCCAGCTCCCGCAGATGCTTGTCGATCACGTCGACGAGATGGTCGAGCCGTGCCTTGCCTTCGAGGAACTCGGCCGCGGCCTGGCCGATGAGCTGGGGCTTGTTCTTGGCCAGCGTGTCGCGGAGCAGATCCAGCGTCGCACCCTCGAACTCGATGCTGCCGATCTGGCCCCTGATAGCCGCCTGGTACTCCGCCATCAGACCTGCATCGCCTTCGACCGGCCCTCGCTGTCCACCTCGGCGCCGTCGTAGTTCTGCAACGCCTGGTCGAGCAGGCCGATGACGTTCGCCACCTGGCCGGTGATGTTCGAGTAGGTGCTGGTGACGGTGGTGATGGCGTTGGTGGTGCTCTGACGGAAGCCCATGGCCGCCGGCCAGAACCCGCCCAGGGCGTCGTAGTCGCCGCTCAACTGCTCGACGGGACCGGAGCCCGTGAAGATGGCCTGCACGGTGCCGCCGCCGCCCGTCTTGCCGGCCTCGTGGCCGGGGTCCAGCATGGCGAGGGCCTCTTCCAGGTCCGCCTTGGCCGCCTTGATCGCTCTCCGGCTGAGCTCAACCCCGCCGTTGTCGCTGCCCATGTTCCCCCCTCTGGAGTCGGCCCCCGCGCTACGCCTTACTTGCCGTCGAAGATCTGGGAGTTGATCCTGTCGACCTGCTGCATGTTCATGTTCGTGACGTTGATGTTCTTCTTCATCAGGTCGATGAACTGCGACATGTCGTTGGCCTCGCGCTCCCAGAGCTGCCTGACCTCGTCGAAGACGGTCTTGGCCTCGCCCTGCCAGATCGCGCTCTTGGCCAGCAGGTCCCGCTCCAGATTGTCCAGCTCGGTGACCATGTCGTTGAACGCCTTGGCGAAGTCGGTCTCACCCTGGCTGAGGCCGGAGTAGTTGACCTTTGTAACGTCGAAGATGTCTTCCGCGGGCATCGCGGCCTCCCCTTGCTGCTAGCTGAGACGCGAGTCGAACTGAACGTTGATCATGTTGGCGATCTGGTTCATCGCCTCGGTCCGCTCCTGGTTGAACGCCTGGTAGTTCTTGTTGCTCGTGCCGATGTTCTCCGCCAGGCGGCGCAGGCTGCCCAGGATGACGTCCATCCGCTCGTGCCACTTCTTGTGGACGGCGTCGAACGCGGCCTCCGACTGGCCCAGCCAGTGAGCCTTGAGGCTGATGCCGGCCTGGTCGAGCTGCTGCTGGATGCCGCGCAGGCGCTCGGCGGCGTCCTCGATGCGGGTGACAGCGGCGATGAGGTCGGCTTCACTTACTTGAGCCTGTGGTTGTGCCCCCACAGTCCCTCCCTTGCTGGTCGGCTGACTCCAGCCGACTACTGGAGTCGGCCCGTTTGGTCACATTAGTGAACATCCATCACTAGCGTCGCATGTGATCACGTTAATTTTCCATATCTTCGAGGCGGATGGTGGGTGTATTGACAGAATGTAGGCATTTAGGCCCTTGGTCCTGGTGAGTGGTAACAGGCCGTATCTGTCTGTACGGCACATGTGGGGCTGGCGTAACGTATGGGCCGATCGTGACAAGGGGGGCACGTGGCCGAGGACAGCAATCCCTACTCGAGCGCCCTGAGCGGGCTCGGCGGGCTCGGCGGCGGCGCCGTCGACCCACGTACCAAGGATCCCGACTTCTCGATGAAGTACTCCAGCGTCAACACGCTGGGGAAGAACGTGGGCAGCTACGGCGACGACCTGACCTCGATGAGTCAGAAGACCGGCGCCATCGACATGCACCAGTTCACCTTCGGCGTGATCGGCGGCGGGCTCAACGTGGCGCATCGTTCGGTCCGCGACAACGCCGTCGAGGCGCTGAAACAGGCCAAGGAAGTGCTGGACTCGTGGAAGCAGGCGATCGGCGACGCGGCCGCCAACGGCAAGGACGCCGAGGAGGCCAGCAAGGCCAGTAAGAAAGGCCCCGGCGACCCCGGCAAGCTGGGCCCGCTGGGCGGCGGTGGCCTGCCCAAGGGCGGCCTGCCCAAGGGCGTCAACCCCGACGACCTGAAGATCGACAAGCCCTCGACGGACATCCCGAAGCCGGACATCCCCGGGTCCGATATCCCGAAGCCGGACATCCCTGGGTCCGACATCCCGAAGCCAGACATCCCCGGGTCCGACATCCCGAAGCCGGACATCCCGGGGTCCAACATCGACCAGCCGAAGATCGATCAGCCCAAGATCGACCAGCCGAACATTGACCAGCCCGACATCAAGCAGCCGGACGTCAAGCAGCCCGACCTGAGCGCCCTCAACCAGACGCCCAAGACCAACCTGGAAGGTCTCAACCCCAGCGTGCCGACCTCGACCACGCCGCAGGTCCCCAGCACCCCCGGCTACGACCCGCGCGCCTCCGTGCCGCGCACCTCGGTCGGCGTGCCGGACAGCGGGGTGGGATACACCGCCGGCGGCGGCACGCCAGGTACGAGCGCGGGCGCGCCGGGAAGCATCGCCCGCGCACTGAACAGCGGGACGCCGCTCTACCCCATGACGCCCGGGATGGGCGGCGGAGCCGGCCAGGAGGAGAAGGACCGCGAGCGCGGTCCCCACCTCGGCGAGGAAGAGTCGGTCTGGGAGACGGACGAGGACATCACGCCGGCGGTGCTCGGCAGGGAGGAATAGGCGAGCAGGTGGCTTACGAAGCGGATGTCTGGATGTTCCGCAGTGCCTGGGCGGCCACTGCGGCGGCGACGATCGTCATGCCGTACGCGGCGCCCATCCTCGGGCTCATGAGCCTGGTGATCGCGGACCCCGCCGAGCAGGCCCGGGCGGCGGACCAGTGGAACGACAAGACGCCGGTCAACATCGGGCAGGCCGACAACAAGGACTGGCACCCGCCGATGGCGGCGGGTGCGAAGCCCGCGCAGCAGACCCCGCTCCTGGCCCCGCCCGGGAACTCGGGGGGCGCCAGCGACCTCGCCTACCTGCGCGGCGAGCTGAAGCGGATGGCCAAGGAGATCGGCGACAACAGCGACTGGGCCGGCCGGGGTTACGCGTCGTTCGTGCAGAAGGTCAACGAGCTCGACGCGCAGCTGGACAAGCTCGACAACAACCGCGTCGCCTGCGGGGAGACGCTCAAGTGCTCGGCCACCGCGTTCCACGTCGTGGCGGTGCTGTGCGACGTCATCGCCGGCATCCTGACGGTGATGGCGGGGATCGTGCTCGCCGTACGTTTCATCCCAGGGGGGCAGGCGTGGGAGGCGGCGATCATCCGCGGGGTGATGAGCATCTACAAGTGCCTGCAGACGGTCTTCAAGAACCACTGGAAGCTCGTCATGAAGGTCACCCTCTACCTGGGGCTCGCGGGGACGGCGTTCAACCAGTTCACCAAGGACCTTCCGTTCCTGAAGGCCATGCCGTCCACCGGCGCGCCTAACCTGGTGAACGCCAGCGCCATCTGGGACCCCAGCAAGGCGGACATCGTCAAGAACCCGACACCGCAGATGCCCAACGTGGACGACTCGATGATTCCGGAGTTCGGCTTCTAACCCGGCCCCACCCCTGCCGCCTCGCCGGGAGCCCGGCCCCACCCCTGCCGAGCTGCCGGGAGCCCGGCTGCGCGTTACCGTGCCGCCGGGAAACCGGCTATGCCCACCGTGCCGACCCGGCCCGCTCCTCGGCGAGGCGCATGCACGCGGGCCCAGACGCAGACGCAGACTCGAACTCGCTCCCGAACCCGAACACTCCCATCCCCGGCCCCGAACACTCCCGAACCCATCCCCGGGACCGAACCCATCCCCGGGACCGAACCCATCCCCGGGACCGAACCCATCCCCGGGACCGAACCCATCCCCGGGACCGAACCGACCCCGGGACGCAACGCCGGGACCGAACCGACCCCGGGACCGACCCCGGGACCGACCCCGGGACCGAACCCACCCCCGAGGGACCTACCGGCTGCCAACGGTTTGGGGCACCATGGCCGCAGCTGGATCCAGCGCCGGCCCCTGCGGAATCGCGTGCATGATGTTCGTCGGCACGGGCGCGATGTCCGCGGTGTCGTACCCGAGCTTCGCCAGCACGTCAGCCGACGGGACCGGATAGCGCACCCCCTGGTCACTGATCAGCGCCAGCGTGCCCGTCACCGCGCCGAGCTGGCCCTCGCCGGGCAGCACCCCGGCCACCACGGCGCTGCCCGGCGGAAGCAGCACCTGGTCGAAGCGGTCCTGTACGCCTGAGCTCGACGGCGTCGGAATCGTGACCCTGCTGCCGACCGTCACCTTGGCCACGACCGAGCCGGCCGCCGTGTTCGGATACACCGAGCAGAGCGGCGTCGTCCCGGACACGTTGATCGCCTTGGGCATGGTCGTCGGCAGGGTGGGGTCCATGACGTTCTGGCGCGAGGGCGAGGCGTTGGCCGAGGCCGCGTCGATCTGGATCTCCCGCGCCACCCGGTTGCCGTACGCCTTCTTGATGTTCGGGTCCTCCAGCAGCAGCCTGGCCTGGACGGGGGAGATGGGCGCCAGGCCGTCGTTGAGCAGCACGTACCACCGCGCGGCCGTACCCGGCATGGCCGGGACCACGAACACCTGCCCCACCGCCGCCGTGACCTTCCCGTTGGCCCGTACCTTCCTGCCGAGGTTCGCCACGTTCGGGCCCCTGAAGTCGTGGCCGACGGGCAGCGCGTTCAGCCATGCCGCCGGCACCTTCCTGGGCTGCGCGTTGAGCGCCCGCACGCCGTGCTCGTTGACGCGCATGCGGCGATTGCCCCAGATCACCCAGTTCTGCTGCCCGTCGGAGACCACCATCGCGTCCCCACCCACGGGCCTCCCACCGAGGTCCGTCCCCCCGACAAGGGTCGTGTACGGCTTGCGCCCGCCCGTGCTGTCGGGCCCCTCCACCACGCACACCGACCACGGCGCCTTGACCAGCTTCTTCCGGTCGGGCAGCGAGTCGGGCGCCCCGGAGATCCCGATCAGCGGCCCCCGGGCGTACCCGGCCAGCGAGGCGGCGCTCACGCTCCGGGTCGTGATCTCCCCGGCGTCCAGGACGAGCCTGGCCGACACGTAGTTCGCCACCGGCAGCAGCCGCCGCTGCTGCTGGCTGTAGATGAACTTGGCTCCGCTCTCCTCCTCGACCAGCAACTGCCCCGGGTCGGTCAGCTTGGTCGCGTTCCCGGGCCGCACCAGCCCCCAGATCCCGAACACCGCCATCACCAGGACCCCGATCAGGATCCCGCCGAACGTGGCGACGTTCTGCCGGCGCATGGGGGACTCGGGGACGTCGGGCTCGGCCTGCAGGAGCGCCATGCCAAGCCTCTGCTGCATCAAGCGGTGCGCCTGATAGAGGTCCTTCTTGGTCTGCACAGCGCCTCCCCGCGTCAGAATCCGCGCATCAGCATAAACGCCTCAAACCCCACCCGCCCCAATTCCCACCCACTCCACCCCCAACTCCCACTCCACCCCCAACTCCCACTCCACCCCCAACTCCCACTCCACCCCCAACTCCCACTCCACCCCCAACTCCCACCCATCACCACTCCCACCCATCACCACTGCCGCCACCAACTCCCACCCCGCCACCAACTCCCACCCCGCCACCAACTCCCACCCCGCCACCAACTCCCACCCCGCCACCAACTCACCCCACCAACCCATCCACCCCTCTCAGCCACCGTCCGCCCCAGGGTTCCGACCCACCCTCAGCCCGCCCACCGCCAGCCCCAGCGCCCTACGACCATCGCCCGCCTCACGGTTTCCAGCGCCGCCACCCTCGCCCAGCGCCGCCACCGCCCAGCTCGCTCAGCCCGCCTTCAGCGTCGCCCCAGACCGATCCCGTGTACCACCGCTCGGCCCGCTGCCTCCAGCCTCACCGACCCGACCCGACCCGACCCGACTCGCCACTCTTGAACCAGAGCCGCCCGGCCGGCCGCGCCTCCCGCGCCTCAGGTCGCCTGCCCGCGCCCTTCGCACGCCGGGTCACGCGGCCCAAGCCGCACCCAGTCCTCACCCACCCCGGTGTCCCACCGTCTACGGGAGGAGCAGCCCCCAGTACAGCGCCCACGGAACGAACACGACGCCGCCCGCCATCAGCAGCCCGACCCGCACCCTCTCGCCGACCGGAGCGGACCGCGGCCGCCGTACGAAGGTCAAGACGGTGCCCACGACGGTCGCGATCGCGAGAGCCTGGAGCGCCAGCCAGATGAGAGGCCGCTCCGCCACCAGAGGCCCCGGCGAGGCCAGCTTCCCCCCAGTCATGATCGAGTAGAACAGGTAGAGGAACGCGCCCACGACCACCGCGAGCCCACCTGCACTCACCAGCCACGCCCCCTTGACGGGCGCCGTCTCACCCTGCCCCGCCCTGCCGACAGACGACCCCCCGCCGCGCCGCCGGATCCGGCGTACCAGGGCGACCACCGGATACCCCCCGAACGCGACCAGGAACAACACCAGCGCCGCGCCCTGAACGCCCGCCGACTCCCACCACTCGGCAGGCGGCACCGCCACGGTGTCGTCCGCCTGGACCGGCGCGGGCCCCGTCACCTGCGCCACGGGCGCCCGCCCCGAGGTCGCCTCTCCCACCCAACCGCCGACCAGTTCCGCATAACCAGGAGCGAGTTCGGGCAGCCGCGTGACCCCACCATCAGGCGTCCGATGAGCGGCGTGATCGGCATCCGCGAAGAACCGGAACGTGTACTGCCGGTTTCCTCCCTTCTCCAAGGCCTTGGCGAAGATGGGCGGCGTCTCCCGGGGTGGCGTCAGCAGGTCGTGTACGCCCCAGATCCCGAGCACGGGCTGCCGCAGGCTCGCGATGACCGGTTCCGGATCGTAGTAGGGCTCGGGAAACATCCCGGCGTCCGTGATCACCCGGTACATCGTGGGCTCGGCCCGATCGACGAACGACCCGTGCACCCCCGCCTTCCGCAACCCTGCCGCCACCGCCCAGGTCTGCTGCCGTAGCGGCTGCAGCGCGTTGGCGCCCACCACGATCACGAACGAGATGTCCTTGGACCGCGACGCCGCCAGCGGCGCCACCCATCCACCCTCGCTGAGGCCCCAGATCCCGACCTTCGCCGGATCGACCCCCGGTTGCCGCCGCAGCGTCTGCACGGCCCCCAGGGCGTCGTCGGCCAGTTGCGAGTACGACCTCTCGAACAGCGAATACCCCTCGGAACGCTTGTCGTAGATCAGCACCGACAGCCCTTGGCGGGCGAACGCCACGGCCTCGCCCAGCAGCTTGTTCCGTTTCATCCCGGTCCCCGCCCCGTGCACCAGCACAACCCCGGCCCGCCCGCTCCGCGCCTGCACCGGACTGATCACGCTGCCGTGCAGCACCAGCCCACCACTCCCTCGGAAGCTCACCTCGGCGGCCGTCAGGTCGTCGGGCACGTCCAGCCCTCCATCGGGCCCGGCTCCGGAGCGCGCCCCGACTCCACCTCCGAGCTGCCCGGCCCCGAGTCCCCGCTCCCGGACGCCCTGTCCGCCGACGTGTTCGGCCGAGAGCCCGACCGCTAAGTGTTCCGAAGGAGGGCTGGACACAGCGGGTCCCACGGAAGTGCCGAGCAGTGAAGAACCACCGGAGGGTCCGGCCGCCAGAAGCGTGGCGGCGACGACCGCAAGAATCTTTTGCATATCGCCGAACATACTCTGCAGAGAAACCTCGGCAAAGAGAAGTCTGCAGATATCGTTCGGGAGGACTACCCTCCTCCTCATGAAGGAGGACGAGACGAAGAACGACCACGAGCCGTTCATCCTCGACGACCCGGACAAGCTCAAGGCCCTGGCCCATCCCATGCGCCGCCGCATGCTGACCCACCTCAACATCCACGGCCCCGCCACCTCCACCACGTTGGGTGAGCTGCTCGGCGCCAAGACCGGCACCACGAGCTACCACCTGCGCCAGCTGGAGAAGTACGGCTTCATCGAGGAGATCCCCGAACGCTCGTCCGGCCGCGAACGCTGGTGGCGCCGCGCCGAGATCCCCAGGGACATGCGCTTCCCCAACCCCGACCAACTGGCCCCGGAGGACCGTGCGGTCCTGGGCGAGTTCCTGAGGGTCGGGTTCGAGGAGGACCGCGCCCTCATGGAACGCTTCCCGGCCGCCTACCGCGCCGACCCCGACTGGGCAAGGGGCTCAAGGGGCCTGGCCCGCATGACGAAGGAGGAGCTGAACGAGTTCTACAACGCGTACATCGCGCTGCTCCTCAAATACAGCCACCGGCCGGAGGACGCCCCTCCGGACGCTCGCCCCGTCTACGTCCGCTTCTTCACCCTCCCCGCCGACGAGCCCTAACACACCCCACGGCCCCACCTGGCGAGGGTCCGGGTACGCCCCCCGCAGCGCCGCCCGTCGAGGATCCGGGCACCCCCCGCAGTGCCGCGCGTCGAGGATCCGGGTACGCCTCCCCGCAGTGCCGCCCGTCGTGGAACCGGGCACGCCCCCCAACATCGCAAGGAGCCCTCTCGCGGAGCACCACCATCCCGCCGGGCACCACGACTGGGTGCTTCCGGGGCGGCGTTCTGTGACGGCAGGTCCTGCCGGGCGCGGGGAGCGGTCTCGTAGCCGATGGTCCCGAGGGTGGTAGGGCTGGCTGCTCGGTCTCGTACGTCAGGCGTCGTCGGGGAGTGCCGCCTGGATGGGGGTGATGTTGCCCGTTCTCACCAGGAAGCCTCGGCCAGGGGGGCCGCCGACCGTTCCCCGGGGTAGGCGGATCGAGAAGATGTCGCCGTCGGCCTGGCTCTGGACGGCCAGCAGCACCCCGGTGCGGGCCTTGCGCGTCTCGGCGACGAACCCGCGATAGGCGACGGCCAGATCCCCGGTCGTGCCGGCGATCAGCAGCCCGTGATCGCCGTCCCGGCCCGACCGGTGCACCTCCTCCAGCGCCATCCCCAAGGGGCCGTCCGCGTTGATCAACTCGGCGTCGTCCACCAGCACCACGTACTGCTGCAGCTCCGCGACCAGCTCCGGCAGGTTGGCGGCGTTGCCGTCCAGCACGGCCAGTGCGCCGTTCAGCTCCCTTAACGGGCTGCGTCTGGGAGCGACGGCGATGACGGGCGTGCCCCGGGCAATGAGTGAATGGGCGGCGGTCAGCAGGACGGACGAGCGGCCGGAGCGGGACGGGCCGGCGATCACGGCGCCGGGCCCGTGGGCCAGCAGGTCGAGCCCGAGCGGCGCCAGGGCGTCGCCGCCGGCGCCGATCAGTGCCCACAGCGGGGACGGGGGTGTGAACGTGGCGTCCAGGGCGAGCGCTTGGGATGCCGTGACGCGCATGGGGAGGGCGTCCACCCGCAAGGGGGGCTCGCCGTTCCACTGCCGGCCGCCTTGGCCGGCACCGGCGGATCGCCCGTGAGCGGGACCGGGACTCCGTCGAGGGCTCGCCGAATCCGCCGTCGACGTGCGGGCCAGGGATTGGAACGCGGCGACCTGGGCCGGGCCCGACGGGTCGGAGGAGAGCAGCGCGATGTGGTGCTCCACGATGCCGTGCTCGCCCATCGAGAGCGCGCGGCCAGGCGGCATCGACGAGGGCAGGCCCTTGAGGGGGAAGCCCGCCAGGCCGTAGTCGGAGGAGTCCGAGAGGCGCAGGAGCAGCCGGTCGTCGAAGACGGTCGAGACCTGGCCGAGCAGGCCTGACCGGTCGCTGGTGACCACGGCCCTGAACCCGACCGCCGGGCCTTCGCGCATGAGCTGGAGCAGCGACTCGATCAGGCGACCGTAGTCGTAGCTCTCGAAGGCGGCGACGAAGCCCTCCCAGCGATCGAGCATGAACACCAGCCAGGGCAGGCGGTGGCCGGCTTGGCGGTATTCGGCCAGGGAGGCGTGCCCGGCCTCGGCCAGGAGTTGCTGGCGGCGGCCGACCTCGGTACGCAGGCGGGTGAGCAGGCGTTCGACCCGGTCGATCTGGTCGCGGGTCACGACGGCGCCGCAGTGGGGCATCGTGACCAGGGGCAGGAGCGCCCCGGAGCCGCAGTCGACCGCGTGGACGTGGACGTCTTCCGGGGAGGAGTGGGCCGCGATGGAGCCCGCGATCGTGCGTAGCGCCGTCGATCTGCCGGAGCGGGCGGCCCCCGCGATGAGCAGGTGGCCTCCGTTGGCCAGGTCCAGCGCGAGTGGGCACCGGTCCTGCGCCCACGGACGGTCGGTCAGGCCGTAAGGCAGTGGTGGGACCTCGACGAACGCACCCGATGAGGATCCCGCGCCGTGGGACTCCGGGCGGGAGGGGAAGCGGTCAGGTTGCGCGCCGGCCGGTAGAGGGCCTTTGGCGCCTCCGGAGGGGCGGTGGGTCGGTGGATGGAGATGGCCTGGGCCCGCTGGGTGAAGGGGCGCGGGGTGACCTGGGGGTGGGTGTCCGGGGAGGCCGGGGGAAGGTTGGGCCGAGCCCTTCACGGAGACCTGGACGTGGTCATGGGCGGTGATTCCTGGAATGTGCCTGGAAGCGCTCTTTGTCGGGTTGGGAGGTGCCGTCTGTGATGCGGGGGAGCCGGCGTCGCCGGAAGGTGAGGATGCGGCGGCCAGGGGTGGCGTGGTGAGGGCCGGGAGGTCCAGGACGAAGTGGGTGGGGAGGGGATCGAGCCAGGGACTGGGCTGGACGGGGACCGCGGTCAGGTGGGTGGCCTCGATCAGGGCGTCGGCGACCAGGGTCAGGTCGGTGACCGTCGAGTCCTCCTCCGGCTCCGGAGGGGGCGGCAGGGGTTTGCCCAGCGAGCGCCAGCTCACGTCGAGCACCCTGATGGCGGCGCCCGGCCCGGCGAGCGGGCCCGTCGAACCTGGCGCGGGGCTGCGGCCTCCCACCCTGGCCGTCTGTACGGCGGTCGCGGCCCCCACGCCGGAACGGACGTAGCAGCGGCCGGGCGTCGACTTGGAGATGTGGGCGGCGTCCGGGAGGTCGATGACGTCGGAGGACTCCGCGGGCTCGGTCACGCGCAGGGCGATGCGCAACGACGTGTTCGCCTGGATGTCGGCCGTGACCACGCCCGCGGGGCGCTGCGTGGCCAGGATGAGGTGGATGCCCAGCGAACGGCCACGGCGGGCGATGTCGACCAGGCCCGTGACGAAGTCGGGCAACTCGGCCACCAGAGCGGCGAACTCATCGATGATCAACACCAGGCGCGGCATGCCCGTGCCCGTGTAGTCCTCGATGTCCTTGGCCCCGGCCGCCGCCAGCAGGCGCTCTCTCCGGCGGATCTCGGCCGCCAGCGAGTCGAGGGCCCGCTGGGTCAGGTGGCCGTCGAGGTCGCTGACCATGCCGACCGTGTGCGGCAGGCGTACACACTCCTTGAAGGCGGCGCCGCCCTTGTAGTCGATCAGCACGAACGTGAGCTGGTCGGGCCGGTTGGCCACCGCCAGCGAGCAGATCAGCGTCTGCAGCAGCTCCGACTTGCCCGCGCCCGTGGTGCCGGCGATCAGGCCGTGGGGGCCGTCGAGCCTGAGGTCGACCGAGAACGGGCCCTCGGGGCCGATGCCGATCAGCGCGCTCGTGGAGCCCTGGGCACGCCAGCGCCCGGCCAGCTCCTGTCCGGACGGGCGGGGCATGCTCATCAGGTCGAGCAGGCGGACGGCGCCGGGGAGGTTGCCCGACGGGTCGTCCCTGCTCACGTCGCGAATCGGGGACAGGGCCCTGGCCAGCCGGTCGGACCAGGCGGGGGAGACGAGGTCGCCCAGGATCGGGCCGATGACGTCGAGGCCGCCGCCGCGCAGGCGTACGAGACCGTCCGTGCCGCACGCGGCCACGGTCTGGCACTCTTCGGGCAGCAGCCGCTGGTCGTCGTCGATGGCGAGCGTGAACACCCCTGAACGCGGGCCCTGGCGCAGCACCTGCGGCATGTTGGGCAGGCCGCGCAGCACCTGGGCGCCGTCGAGGATCACCAGGACGTCGTACGGGCGCACGTCGTACGAGGAGAAGGTGGGCTTCTCCGGGCCCCCGAGGTCGTCCCAGCCGGTGGGGATCTTGCCCAGCTCGGGGATCGCGGTGTTCTGGCGTTCGTCGATGAGGGCGGCGAGCTCGGAGACGCGGCGGGCGGCCGACTCGGGGTCGGTGCCGATCAGCGCCACGCACTCCTCGCCCGCGCGGGGGGTGCAGTGCGGGAGCCAGCGCATCCAGCCCCAGCGGTGCTCGCCGTCGGCGTGCGCGGACACGATCACGATGGCCAGGTCGCGGGGGCTGTGCAGGGTCGCGGCCTGGGCGATCAGCCAGCTCGCGAGGCTGGTCGCCGCGGCGCGCGGGCCCGTGACGCCCGCCACGCCCAGCCTGCGCATGGGCAGCGCCACCGGAACGGAGTGGCACATCGGCGGATCGATGGGCCCGCCCTGCTCCTCCGACAGCTCCAGGTTGGCGGGCAGGTCGGCGAGCCCGACCCTGAGCCTGAGCGAGTCGGCGTCGTGGATCCGGCGCTCCCACAGCCGCCTGCGCGGCCCCGTGGCGGTGAGCAGCACCTGCGCGGGGTCGGGCGCGTCCGACCTGCGGGCGGCCTCGTCCGCCACCCTCGCCCGCTCGACGGCCTCGTCGTACGCCTGGAGCTGCTCGTTGTACTCCTTGAGCGCCTTTTTGTGCTGTTTCTTGCCATGGCGGCGGTCGCTCCACCACTGGCCGATCATGATGACCGGGGTCATGAGGGCGACGAGCAGGTAGTACGGCTGCTTCAGGGCGAACGCGAGCGTCACGCCGAGCACGGCGGGCAGGAGGGCGGCGAGCAACTGCAGGCGCAGGCCTTCGTTCCTGGAGGGCTCCTTGGGTTTGACGAACTTGCGCTCGGGCTCGGAGCGCCGGAGCCTGGGCGGGCGGTTGTAGGACACGCCGCCCTCGCTCCTAGGCGCCAGATGCGCGTCCTTGGGCTCGATCGACGTCAGCACGAACACCGACGAACCACATGTGAGCACGGCCTGGTCGGGCCATTCGGTCCGCTCCGTGAGCGGACGGCCGTCGAGCTCGGGCACCTCGCCGTAGTCGGCGGCCAGCTCGGCCGCCTCCCGCTCCGCGACCCGGGCCGTGAGCTCGGCGACCTCCTCGGCCCACCTGCCCTTGAGCTTCAGCCTGGGCGCCTCGCCGGGCGGCCGCCCGGCGCGCTCGATGGTGATCGCGTCCGGCGTCACGCGTACGGTCACCGCTTCCGGGGCGAGGACGGGGTCGGCGGTGGTCATGGCGCACATCGGGTCGGAGCCGATGACGTGCACGCCCAGGCCCAGCCGGTGTACGGCGCCGGCCGCCGGGCCGCCCACCACGCGTACCTCGGCCACCCCGCCCGGCTCCTCGATGAGGGTTTCGCGGGCGAGCGCGGGGTCCAGCGTGATCTTGTCGCCGTCGCGCAGCACGGCGGCGGCCCGGGCGCGGGGGTCGAGCGGGCGGCCGTCACGCCACAGGGCCGGCGCCGCCCCTGCGGCGCTCGGCTGCGCCGTGACCGGCTGCGTCGCGGTGCGCTCCGGCCGGCGGGGGTATGGCACGTGCGCGCCGGTGTCCTCGGGGGTCGACATCCCGTAGGGGGCTCGTGCTTTGGGCAGGCGGACGACCTTCGCCAGCGGCCCGTGATCGTTGAGCGCCTCGCTCACCCTCGCCACTGTGGCGCCGTCGTCGCCGTCGATCACGACGTCACGGTCGCCCTGCCCGCCGAGCACGGTGAGCATGATCCGCATGATGCCGTCTCCTCGCTCGGACCTCGGGCGCCCAAAGGTAGCGCCCGAAGCGAGGGTAGGCAGGTTGGTTGACGGCAATGGCATGGCCGGCTGGTGCTGGGGATGAGCGCGGGTTGGGGCTCCCGATGGCTGTGGATAACCGGTCTCCGCTCTTTGGCGGGGGTGCGTGGCTTGGTCGGGGCGGTGGGTGTTGGTGGCGCGGTGTATGGGATTGGTGTCCGTTTGGTTAGGTCGCGGGGCGTTGCGTCCGGCCGTGGGCGTGGTTGGGCGATTGGCGGTCGTCGGGTCATCGGGTCGTAGGGTCGTCCGGGGGCGGGTGGGGCCGGGGCTTGGGTGGCGGGCGGGGGTAATGGGAGTGAACGGTGTGGTGGGTGTTATTGGGGTGGTGGCTAGCCGGAGAAATGGCTGTTCGTCAACTCGGTAGAAAGAACCGGCATCGATTATTCGGCATTGGCGTCCCGTCACCTGCGAAACAAGCATGGGTCCTCGCATTCCGCCCCCACGCCCCCTCCCCGCGCCACATAATGGCGGCAATTCCACGATTCAATTGGGAGCCCCCCACCCATGAGGACCAGTGAAAAGCCTGCCGTCAACGCGGCGGCGGGGTTGTCCGGCCCGGCCTCGCGCAAGCTCCCCGTGCCCCCTCGCGAACGCAAGCCGGCCCTCGCCGCCCTTGCCGTTCTGCTGATTCTGGGCGGCGCGCTGGCCACGACCCTGCTCGTGCTGCGCAGCGGCGATCGCGTCTCCGCGATCCGGGTGACGCAGCAGGTCGGCGCGGGCCAGAAGTTCACCGAGCAGATGCTGGAAGAGGTCCAGATCGCGGCCGACAGCGGCATCGACTACGTGAGCTGGTCGGAGCGGGGCAAGGTGGAAAACAGCTTCGCGACCGTCACGGTCCTCCCCGGCACGCTGTTCACGAGCCGGATGGGAGTCAGCCAGAGCAGCGAGCTGGGCCCGGGAAAGGCGACCGTCGGATTGGCCCTCAAGCCAGGGCAAATGCCCGCCGGAGTGGAAGCGGGTGACCGGGTCCAGGTGATATATGTACCCAGCCGTTCGGCCCAGGGACAAACGCGGGTGCTGGCGGAAAGCGCTCTCGTGTTCTCGGTGGGCGACAAGTCGAGGACGGCGAATTCCGGCCAGATCACGGTAATAGTGGATTCATCGGCATCGCCGGAAATTGTGGCGTTCGCCTCCACCGGTGAGATCGCGGTGGCCGAGCTACCGGGGGCACGCTGACGTGGCGCTGATCGTACTGGCCGCCGACAAGGGCGCGCCGGGTGTGACGACCGCGGCGACCGCCCTGGCGGCGGTGTGGCCGCGCCCCGTGCTGCTGGCCGAATGCGACCCGGCGGGCGGTGACCTCGCCTACCGGCTCCCGGCCGCCGACGGCGGCGTGCTCAACCCCGGCAAGGGACTGCTCACCCTCGGCGCCACGGCGCGGCGCGGGCTCGAGCCCGCCCAGATCCACCAGCACACGCAGAAGATCGTCGGCGGTCTCGACGTGCTGGTCGGGCTCACGCACGGCGAGCAGGCCGCCGGGCTCACCTGGCTGTGGGGCCCGCTGGGCAGGGCGCTCGCCGGCATCCCGAACGCCGACGTGATCGCCGACTGCGGCCGCCTCGGCGCGCACGCGCAGCTCGGCGACCTGCTCGCCGAGGCCGAGCAGGTCGTACTGCTCACCAGGGCCACCCTCGACCACGTCGCCCACCTGCGCGAACGCCTCCAGATCACCAAGGCGCACGGCGTCGCCGTGATCGCCGACCCGCGTAACTACCGCGCCTCCATCGACGACGTACGCAGAATCGTCGGCCCGGCCGTCCAGTACGTGTACGGCCTCGCGCACGACCCCAAGGGCGCCGAGCTGCTGCGCGGCCAGTGGGGCGGACGGCTCGACCGGTCCCTGCTCATCCGCACCGCGAGAGACCTGGCGGGAAGGCTGGTGAGCCACCGATGATCGATCACTCGCTGGTCAAGCGCTTCCGTCAGGAGGTCGGCGACCGCCTGGCCCACCAGCGCCGGCTCGACCAGGCCAACGGCCTGCCCCCGATGACGGGGGAGGACGAGCGCCAGTTCGCCCGGGCGCTGATCTCCCAGGTCCTGGAGGAGCACGCCCGCAACGAGATCGGCCTCGGCCGCACGCCGCCCACGGTCGAGGAGGAAGAGGCGCTCGCGGCCGGCATCCACGCCGCGCTGTTCGGCGTGGGCAGGCTGCAGCCGCTGCTCGACGACCCCCAGGTCGAGAACATCGACATCAACGGCTGCGACAGGGTGTTCGTCAGCTACGCCGACGGCCAGGAGCTCATGCACGACCCGGTCGCCGAGTCCGACGACGAGCTGATCGAGCTCATCCAGATCCTGGCGGCGTACTCGGGCCTGTCGAGCAGGCCCTTCGACACCGCCAACCCGCAGCTCGACCTGCGCCTCCCCGACGGCTCCAGGCTGAGCGCCGTCATGGACGTCACCGTCAGGCCGGCGGTCTCGATCCGCCGCGCCCGCCTCGGCAAGGTCTTCCTGTCCGACTTGGCAGGCAACGGCACGATAAGTCGGGACATATCGAGGTTCTTGACGGCCGCCGTCGCCGCCCGCAAGAACATCATGATCGCCGGGTCCACCAACGCCGGCAAGACCACCCTGCTGCGGGCCCTGGCCAACGAGATCCAGCCCACCGAGCGCCTCATCACCGTCGAACGAGCCCTGGAGCTGGGCCTCGACCAGTTCCCCGAGCTCCACCCCAACGTCGTCGCCTTCGAGCAGCGCCTGCCCAACTCCGAGGGCCAGGGCGAGATCTCCATGGCCGAGCTGGTCAGACGCTCCCTCCGCATGAACCCCAGCCGCGTCATCGTCGGCGAGGTCCTCGGCGACGAGATCGTCACCATGCTCAACGCGATGACCCAGGGCAACGACGGCTCCCTGTCGACCATCCACGCCAACTCCAGCATGGAGGTCTTCAACCGCATCTCCACCTACGCCCTGCAGGCCAGCGAGCGCCTGCCCATCGACGCGACCCACATGCTCATCGCGGGCGCCATCGACTTCGTCGTCTTCATCACGAAGCGCAACGACTACCACGTCGGCGGCACCCTGCGCCGCTACGTCTCCAGCATCCGCGAGGTCAACGGCTGCGACGGCCGCGTCCTGTCGAGCGAGGTGTTCGTGCCGGGCCCCGACGGCACCGCCGTCCCGCACGCGCCGGTCTCCTGCCTGGACGAGCTCGCCGCCCACGGCTACCTGCCAGGGGGGTGGTGACGAGGTGATCTTCGACCCGTTCGCGCTGCTGACCGGAGCGATCATAGGCGGCGGCCTGTTCCTGTTCTTCGTCTCCCTGTACGGCATGCGCCCCCGCCCGCCCCAGCCCAAGCGCCACCTGCTCAAGATGCTGACCACCCGCACCGCGATAGCCGCGGTCGCGGCCGGGCTCGTCCTGATCATCACCGGCTGGCCGGTCATGGCGGTGGGCACGGTGCTGCTCGTGTTCGCCTGGCGCGGCCTGTCGGGCGGGGCCGCCGAGGAGCGCGCCGCCATGCGCCGGCTCGAAGGGCTCGCCGCCTGGACCGAGTCCCTGCGTGACACGATCGCCGGCGCGGCCGGGCTCGAACAGGCCATCCCGTCGTCCATCAGGGCCGCCGCGCCCATGCTCAGGCCCCACCTGCGCGCCATGATCGACCGGCTGCACACGAGGATGGCGCTGCCGGAGGCGCTGGCGCTGTTCGCCGACGAGCTCGACGACCCGTCGGCCGACCTCGTGGTGGCCGCGCTCATCCTCAACTCCCGGCTGCGCGGCCCCGGCCTGCGCGACGTGCTGGGCGCGCTGGCCGTCTCGGCCCGCGAGGAGCTCGACATGCGCCGCCGCGTCGAGGCCGAACGCCGCTCGACCAGGCGCAGCGTCCAGATCGTGGTGATCACCGCGCTCGTCTTCGCCGGGCTCCTCATCCTGTTCAACCCCTCCTACGTGGCCGAGTACGGGGGCCTGCTGGGCCAGGCCGTGCTCGTGGTGGTCGCGGGGCTGTTCGGAGCGGGGTTCGCCTGGATGAGGCGGCTGGCCAGGTTCGACAAGCCGACCCGGCTGCTCATGGGAGGAGGCGGCGGCGATGGTTGAGGGCGCGCTGGGCGGAGCCGTATTAGGGCTCGGCCTGTTCGTGCTGCTGCGGGCGCTCTTCCCGGCCCGCCCGGGGCTGGTGGCGCGGCTGCTCGCGCTCGACGCCGTACGCGAGGACGCGGGCGCTCCGAGCATCCAGCTCCTGCTGCCCGAGGAGGAGGTCAGCGCGTTCCGCCGCGGCCTGGGCGCCCGCCTGGCCCGCCTGTACGCGGCCCGCGGCTGGGAGGTCAGGTCGATCAAGGCGGACCTGGCGCTGCTCGGCCGCTCGTTCGAGGCGTTCCTGGCCGGCAAGGTGCTGCTGGCGGCCAGCGGCCTGCTGGCCTTCCCGCTGCTGCTGGGCTGGCTGGTGCTCATGGAGTGGGGCACCTCGCTGGCCATCCCGTTCTGGGCCGCCGTGCTCGTCGCGCTGCTGTTCTTCTTCCTGCCCGACCTCCAGATACGCAAGGACGCGGCGGCCAGGCGGCGCGACTTCCGCCATGTGGTCGGCGCGTTCCTCGACCTCGTCTCCATGAACCTGGCCGGCGGCCGCGGCGTCCCCGAAGCCCTGATGATGGCCGTCTCGGTCAGCGGCGAGCAGCCCAACTGGGCGATGGGCCGCATCCGCGACGCGCTCAGCGGCGCCAGGATCGTCGGCATCACCCCGTGGCAGGCACTCGGCCAGCTCGGCGAGGAGATCAACATCGACGAGCTGCGCGACCTGTCCGCCGCGCTCGGCCTGGTGGCCGACGACGGCGCCAAAGTACGCGCGTCGCTGACGGCGAGGGCCGCGACGTTGCGCCGCCGCGAGCTGGCGGAGATCGAGGGCAGGGCCGGCGAGCGGTCGCAGTCGATGCTCGTGGCCCAGCTGCTGCTCTGCGCCGGTTTCGTGATCTTTCTCAGTTTTCCCGCCGCTATGAAGATGTTGGGGTCCTGATGAACCATCCCTGGATCGTTTACCTCACCGCGTACCTGGGTGTCCGCATCCAGCGCGCCCGCACCGCCCCCACCCGCGGGGCCTCCGCCGTCGAATGGGTGATCATCACCGCCATCATCGCCGGTGTCGCGCTCGGGTTGGCCACCTTGATCAAGTCGCTGGTCGAAGGAAGGCAGAACGATCTCCAAGGCACCTTCGGCGGTGGCGGTGACACCGGTGGTAATCCGTAGGAGAGGCGAGCGGGGCGCGACGGTGATCGAGCTGGCCATCCTCATGCCGATCATCCTGGCGGTCGCGCTGCTCATCGTGCAGGTGGCGCTGTGGTTCCACGCCCGCCAGGTGGCGGAGGCCGCCGCCCAGGAAGGCGCGCGCGTGGCCAGGGCGGCGCCGTTCGACTCCGGTGACTGGCCGGGCCAGGCCACCGCCAAGGCCACCGACATCATCAAGGCCGTCGGCCCGAAGCTGCTCCAGAGCGCCACGGCCACGACGTCCGAGAAGGAACCGGACGAGCGCTTCGTCACCGTGACCGGCAGCGCCGTACAGGTCATCCCGCTGCTGCCCGAGCTGACGTTCACGATCACCGCCACCGCGGGCGGCCCGGTCGAGTGCTTCCGCCCGGACAACGGCGGCGGGGACTGCTCGTGAGGCGGGCGGAGCGCGGCTCCATGGCCGTGGAGACCGTGATGCTGGCCCCGCTCTTCCTGCTGTTTCTCATGTTCCTGGCGGGAGCGGGGGTGCTGGTGGAGTCGCAGGGGCGGGTCAACGGGGCGGCCAGGGACGCGGCCCGGGCCGCGTCGGTGCAGCGCACGCTCGACGACGCCGAGGCCGCGGCCAAGGCCATCGCCGACAGCACGCTGACCGGGCCCTGCGGGTCCCCGTCCGTCTCGCTGGACGGCTCCGCGTGGGAGCAGGGCGGCCAGGTCCAGGCCGAGGTGAGCTGCGAGCTGGACCTCGGCTTCCTGGGGTTCGGCGGCGTCAAGCGGATGACCGGCACGGCGGTGGTGCCGATCGAGCAGTTCAGGAGGGTCGAATGAGGGAGCGGGGGTCGATGTCGGTGTTCACCGTGCTGTTCTCCGTCGTCGTGTTCCTGCTGGCCGGGCTTCTCGTGGACGGCGGCGCGGCGATCAACGCCCGGCTGCGCGCGGCCGACGTGGCCGAGCAGGCCGCGCGGGCCGGCGCCGACGAGATCGACGTCGACCACCTGCGCTCCACCGGCCAGACCCGGCTGCTCGGCGAGGACCAGGTGTGCGCCAGGGCCGACGAGATCGTCGCCGCGCAGGGCGGCGAGGGCGTGACCCGCGGCGAGTGCACCGTCGGCCAGGGGCAGGCGCAGGTGACGGTCACCGTGTCGGTGCCCTGGAAGGCGTTCTTCCTGAGCGCGATCGGCTTTCCCGGCACCGAGATGACCGGCCGGGCCGTCGCCGCACCCGAAGCGAGATAGACCGAAACTCACCGGTCGATGGATCGGTGAGCGTACGAGCACGACCCTGGACGGCGGAAGGGAGAGACGATGCCGACGCGAGAGCCCGCGCGCCCACACGGACGTCACACGCCCGTGCGCGTCAAGGCCAGGCGCAGCGCCGGAGACGTGCTCGCCGGCATCGGATCGCTGATCGTGCTGGTCGCGCTCGTGGGCGGGGTGCCGTACGCGCTGCTCACGTTCGTGGGGCCGCCGATCGCGCCCGAGCTGCTCGACCTCGACCTGCTCACCAGCCGCGTCGGCCCGAGCACCGTCGTGGCCGTGCTGGTGCTGCTGGTGTGGCTGGCCTGGTTCCAGCTGTTCGTGTGCGTGCTGGTCGAGGTGTACGCGGGCGTGCGCAGGGTCGGCATGCCGGCCCGCGTGCCGCTCTCCGGAGGCACGCAGGCGCTGGCCAACAAGCTCGTCGGCGCGGTGCTGCTGCTGTTCACGGCGGGTGCGATGGTCGTGCCGCTGGCCAAGCTGGCGCCCACGCCGGCCGCCACGCCCGTGACGGCGGTCGCGTACTCCGCGCCGATCGTCGAGAAGACGACCCTCGACACGCACAAGACCAAGAAGGTGTACGTGGTGCAGCCCCCGCACGGCCGGCACCACGAGAGCCTGTGGGAGATCGCCGAGAAGTGCCTCGGCGACGGCCGCCGATATCCCGAAATTTACCGGCTTAATCAGGCGAAGGAGCAGCCGGACGGCTCCCGCCTGCGCATGGCCGACCTGATCAGGCCCGGCTGGGTGCTCGACATGCCGGACGACGCCAGGCACGCCCACGTCGTCCCCGTCGACCAGCCCCGCGAGCAGACCCTGCGCGAGCACCCCGGCAGGGCGCCAGTGGGTCAGCACGCGGGCCAGCACGCGGACCGGCACGCCGACTCGAAGACCGGCCAGGCCGAGAAGAAGGTCGAGGCCAAGCACCGCCAGCCGGATCAACAGCAGCAGCAGCAGCCCGACCGGCCGCAGGCCACCATCCGGCAGACCCAGACGACCGACCTGACCGACTACCTCGCCACGGCCTCGCTGGCCGCCGCGGGCCTGCTCGTCGTGCTGGCCAGGCGGCGCCGCGAGCAGCTCTGGCGCAGGGTGTTCGGCCGCCGGATCGTCCGCCCGCGCGACGACGCCGCCCAGGCCGAGGTCGCGCTGAGGCTGGGCGGCGACGCGCCGGGCGCCCGCATCCTCGACATCGGCCTGCGGCTGCTCGGCGCCGAGCTGGCCGCCCAGAACCGCACGCCGCCCACCGTGTACGGGGCGCACCTGTCGGCCCGCACGCTCGACCTGTGGATCCACCCCCCGGACGGCGACGCGCCCGCCCCGTGGATGGCCCAGGACGGCGGCCAGGTGTGGCGGCTGCCCGCCCACGAGGGCCGCCTGCTGGAGGAGCAGGCGGGCGGGGCGCCGT
This sequence comes from Nonomuraea sp. NPDC003201, assembly GCF_053590415.1. Classification (NCBI taxonomy): domain Bacteria; kingdom Bacillati; phylum Actinomycetota; class Actinomycetes; order Streptosporangiales; family Streptosporangiaceae; genus Nonomuraea; species Nonomuraea sp. NPDC003201. Next base: position 37,542 of record NZ_JBSFTC010000035.1, on the reverse strand, counting down.
ACCCCGGGCTGGTCTCCATCGGCACGGACGCCAGCGGGCGCGTGCTCATCGACCTGGAAGCCGCGCAGGGCCTGATCAACGTGCGCGGCCCGCAGACCACGGCCGCGCTGGCCGCCCTCGCCGTCGAGCTGGCCACCAACCGCTGGTCCGACCGCATGCGCATCACGCTCGTCGGCTTCGGCGAGGAGCTGACCGCCATCGCGCCCGACCGCATCAGGGCCGTCGGCGGCCTGGCCGAGGTGCTGCCCGAGCTGGAGGCGATCGCCGCGCCGCGCAGGGAGGTGCTGACCGGGCGCATCACCGGCAGCCCGCGCGACGCCCACTACCTGCTGTCCGCGGTCGCGCCCACGCACGAGGAGGCCCGGCGCCTGGCGCTGCTGGCCCGCCGGGACACCGCCGGTTACGTGCTGGCGGGCGAGGTCCCGCACGCCACCTGGACGCTGGAGATCGGCGACGACGGCCGGGCCAGGATGGCCGAGCTGGGCTTCGACGTGCAGGCCCAGCTCCTGCCCCGCCGCCACTACCAGGCATTGATCGACCTGTTCCGCACGGCCTCCCAGGTCGACGGCGAGGCCGTCTCCGAGGCCGAGCCGCTGGCGGGGCTGCACCCGCCCGCCGTCGAGATCAGGATGCTCGGCCCCATCGAGGTCATCGGCCTGCGGCCCCTGGAGGAGGGCCGGCTGGCGCTGGCCGCGGAGCTGCTGGTCTACCTGGCCACGCATCCCGGCGGCGTGCACCCCTCGGTGCTGGGCGGGGTGCTCTGGCCGCGCGGCGTGCAGGACATGGTCAGGGACGCCACGATCGCCAGGGTCGCCGAATGGCTCGGGCGGGAGCACCTGCACACCGACGAGGCCGGCCGGATCAGCCTGGGGCCCGAGGTGCGTACGGACTGGGCGCTGTTCCGCGAGCTCGTACGCCGCTCGCAAGGCGACCCCACGGCCCGGGCCGTCCTGCTGGAGAAGGCGCTCGGACTGGTCAGGGGCCCGCTGCTGAGCGGCCGCCAGCCGGGCAGGTACGCCTGGCTGGCGGCCGAGGACCTGGAGTACGACGTGGCCGCCGAGGTGGCCGACGCGGCGCACCAGCTCTGCGAGCTGCGGCTCGCGCACGGGCAGCCGGACGCCGCGGTGGCCGCCGTACGCGCGGCCCTGCTGCTGGCGGTGGACGACGAGGGCCTCTGGCGCGACCTGCTGCGGGCCACGCACGCCACCGAGGACACCGTACGGCTGCGCGCCGTCGTCGAAGGGCTGACCCGCAGGGCGGCCTCGCACCCGTACGGCGGCGGGATGGCCCCGGAGACCGAGGCACTGATCGAGGAACTGCTGCCCACGTGGCGCATCCATGTGGTGAGGGAGTCGTCGGCATGAGACGAGTCGTGCTGCTGCTGATGATCGTCCTGGCGGGCTGCGGGCAGGCCGAGCGCCCGTACACGCCCGCGGCGGAGCCCACCCCGGCGAAACCCTCCGGCAAGGCCGCGCAGCCGGAGGAGACGCTGCCCGCCGGCCCCCAGAGCATCGCCATCGGCGACGGCCTGCGCGTGCGGGTGGAGTGGCCGGCCGACCCCGACCCGCTGCTGAAGGTCATCGTCGACCAGTACGTGGGCACCCGCCAGGCCGTCGTCGAAGGGACCCGCGGCTACCGGCGCAATCTGGAGATCCAGGCCGAGCAGCAGGCGACGGAGTGGGTGAACGAGTTCATCGACGAGGAGCAGTCGATGCGCGGGACGGGCCGGCTCTACAACCTGCGGGTCAGCGCCCGCATGGGCAAAGGCGCTCAGATCAACGCGTGCGTGGACGAGTCAGGCGTACGGATGATCTCCTCGCGCACCGGGAAGGCCGTCGCGCCCCAACCCGATTGGCTGCGCACCCCCTACGGCCAGAGCGTGGTCGCCCATCGCGGTGACGACGGGGTGTGGCGCATCAGGTCCTACATCACCTCCACAGAGAGATGCACGCGATGAAACCTTTGCTCGCGGTACTGCTCGCGGTGCCGCTGACGCTCGGTCCGACCCCGGGACCCGGCGATGTGGACGTCAGCGGCGATCAGCGCGGGCGGACGACGAGCCTGAGCCTGGAGGCCAGCACCATCAAGATCACCGGTGACGGCAAGGGCGGCTCGGGCGACGGCTACCGCATCCCGCGCCCCTGCTGGTACGAGCCCAGCCTGGACGCCGAGGAGATGTTCCGGCTGCACACCGAAGGCGCGGGCCCGGCCAGGCGGGCGGGCATCGACGAGGACAGCTTCCGGGCCTTCGTCCAGCAGTTCAAGGACAAGCTCGGCAAGCCGGGCCGGTGGTGGGTGCCCGCGTACAACAAGGCCGATCCGAACGGCGCCGCCTGCTGGGGCGGCCTCGAACAGTTCATCTTCATGCCCCCGAACACCACGCCGCCGTCCGGGATCACGATCGAGCAGCTGGCGCAGATCGCCAGGGCCGCGCTGACCGTCCCGGAGCCGACGGTCAAGCTGAACCCCGACGCCAAGAGCTTCGTCAACCTCCCGACCTACGTCTGGTTGGAGAACGTCGGCCAGCCGCGCCGCACGGTCACGGCGTCGATCCCCGGCGTCATGAGCGTGACCCTGGTGGCGACGCTGCAGGACATCAAGATCGACCCGGGCACGTCCAAGGACCGGGCCGAGGTGCACGAGGAGGGCTGCGGGCCGTCCGGGAAGCCGTACGCGAAGGGCGCCCAGTTCACCTGCGGCGTGCGTTACCTGCGCTCGGCGATCGACCAGCCGCGCGAGAAGTACACGCTGACCGTCACCACCGTCTGGCCGGTCCAGGTGGCCGACAACGTGGTGCCGTTCCAGTTCGCGCCCGTACAGGTCGGAGCCAGCCGGGACGTGCCGGTCGGCGAGATCCAGAGCAACGTAAAGCCGTGAGCGGCGGGCCGGCCACTCAGGCCCGGACCACCGCCACCAGCGGGGCGAGCTCGGGCAGCTCCGCCGCCTCGTCGAGCACTTCCTTCAGTACGCCGTCGTGCGTGGGACGGGCCCGCTCCAGCAGCTCGAACCCGGCCTGCGTGACCTCCGAGTAGATCCCGCGCCTGTCGTCCTCGCACAGGTAGCGCTTGAGCAGGCCGCGGTTCTCCAGGCGCGTCACCAGCCTGGTCGTGGCGCTCTGGCTGAGCACGACGGCCCTGGCGAGCTGCTGCATCCGCATGTGCCAGCCGTCCTGGCGGGCCAGCACGTCCAGCACTGTGTATTCGCTCACACTGAGCGAGTGCTCCTTCTGGAGTGATTTCTCCAGCCTGTCCTCGATTTTCGCGTGCAGCGCCGCGAGGGTGCGCCAGCCCTGGGCGCGCGCCTCCACGGCGTCATCGGCTAGGGGCATGTGACAGCCTCCTCGACATCCTTGTATGTTCAGTTAGTCGGCGTGTGCAAATAATGTCCACGCTTACTAACGTCGTCTGAGGAGTAGTCTATGCCTCTCGCCCTGTTCGCCCTCGCGATCAGCGCCTTCGGCATCGGGACCACGGAGTTCATCATCAACGGGCTGCTGCCCGAGGTGGCGGCCGACTTTCACGTGACCATCCCGGCCGCCGGCCTGCTCGTGTCCGGCTACGCGCTGGGTGTGGCGGTCGGCGGGCCGCCGCTGACCATGCTCGGCGGGCGCCTGTCGCGCAAGACCATGCTGTTGTCGCTGATGGTGCTGTTCATCGCCGGGAACCTGCTGTCGGCGCTGGCGCCCTCGTACGCGGTGCTGATGGTCGGCCGTTTCCTGTCGGCCTTCGCGCACGGCGCGTACTTCGGGGTCGGCTCCGTGGTGGCCGCCGACCTGGTGGCGCCGAAGAAGCGGGCCAGCGCCATCGCCATGATGTTCACCGGCCTCACGCTCGCCAACGTCCTGGGTGTGCCCCTGGGCACCTGGATCGGTCAGGCGTTCGGCTGGCGGGCCACGTTCTGGGTCGTGGTGGCGATCGGCGTGGCCGGTCTCGCCGGCGTCGTCGCCCTCGTCCCCCGGCAGCCGCGTCCGACCGGGAGCGTCGTGCGGGAGCTGGCGACGTTCCGCAAGGCCGGCGTCTGGCTGGCCCTCGGGATGACCGTCTTCGGCTTCGCCCCGGTCTTCGCCGTCATCACGTTCATCGCGCCCATCATGACCGGCGTGGGCGGCTTCTCGCCCGGCGCCGTGCCCGTGGTCATGGCCCTGTTCGGGGTCGGCCTCGTGGCGGGCAACCTGATCGGCGGCAAGCTCGCCGACCGCGCGGTCATGCCCAGCATCTACGGCTCGGTCGCCCTGCTCACCCTGCTGGCCGTGGCGGTGGCCCTGGTGTCGGGCAACCAGGTGGCCTTCGTGATCACCATCACGCTGTTCGGCGTGGCCGCCTTCGCCACGGTCCCGCCCCTGCAGACCCGCGTCCTGGACGCCGCCGCCGGAGCTCCCACGCTGGCCTCGGCGGCCAACATCGGGGCCTTCAACCTGGGCAACGCGATCGGCTCCTTCGCGGCCGGCCTCACCATCGACGCCGGCTTCGGCTACACCGCCCCCGCCTGGACCGCGGCCCTGCTGGGCCTGGCGGGGCTGGCCGTGGCGGGGGCGGCGGGCCTCCAGGCCCGCCGCCTGGTGCCCGCCACCTAGACGGCGCGGGACTCGTGGGCGATCAGCCACTCCTTGACCGGCACGCCGTAGTAGTAGCCGCCGTATCCTCCGCCGCTGGGCAGCACCCGGTGGCAGGGGACGAACGGCGCGATGAGGTTCTGCGCGCAGGCCGAGCCGGCCGCCCGGGCGGCCGTCCTGGGCATGCCGGCCCGCTCGGCCAGCTCCGCGTACGAGACCGTGGTCCCCGCCTTGACCTCGCGCAACGTGGCGTGGAGCCGCTTGCGGGTGGCCGTACCCGGCTGGGAGACCTGGACGGCGTCCAAAGCGTCCAGATCCCCGGCCAGGTACGCCCGGACCGCCTCGGAGGCGGCCCCGAGGTCGTCCACGACCTCCAGGCCCTCCGACTGCAGCTCGGGCGTGAGCCGCACGAACATCTCCGTCGGGTCGGCGGTGAAGCCGGCCGCCACCACGACCCCCTCGCGGGACAGCAGGGACAGCGGCCCCACCGGGGTCGGGATGAGCTGGGCAGCGATCATGATGAGCTCCAAAGGTGCAGGGCGGCGTAGGCCCGCCAGGGCCGCCACCGCTCGATGTGGTCGTCGGGGATGCCCAGGCAGGCCATCCGCTTCTTGAGCACGAGGTCGCCCGTGGGCCACGCGTCCGGGTCGCGCAGCGCCCGGAGCGCGATGTAGCTGGCCGTCCACGGGCCGATGCCCGGGACTTCGAGCAGGTCCGACACCGCCTCGGCGGGGTCCTGGCCGCCGTCGAGGTCCAGGCGGCCCTCCACCAGGTGGCCGGCCAGGTGCCTGAGCGTGTCGATCCGGCGGTTGGTCAGGCCCACGCCGGTCAGGTCCGTCTCCAGGAGTTCGGCGGGGGTGGGGAAGAGGGGACCGGGGGCCTTGGCGACGATGCGGCCGAGGAGGGTGCGGGCGCCGGCCACCGAGATCTGCTGGCCCACCACCGCGCGTACGGCCAGCTCGAAGCCGTCGAACGCGCCCGGCACCCGCAGCCCCGGACGGGCCGTCACCAGGGGCCCGAGCGAGGTCTGCTCCAGGATCTCCGAAATGGCGGAGGGGTCGGCGTCGAGGTCGAGGAGGCGGCGGCAGCGCGCCACGACGCGGGCGAGCTGCCGCGTGTCGTCCATCACGACGTCCAGGGCTATGTGGTCCTGTCGTGGTGTGAGCGTGATCGTCCCACCTGGTACGGCTCGCTCATACGACGTCCGGTCCGCCACCTCCAGCCCAGGAATGGCGCGGGCCGCCAGGAACGCGAAGACCCCCTCCACGTCGTACGGCTCGCGCCGGTGCAGCCGCAGCCGCAGCGTCGCGTCGCAGACCCGCGGGCCCGCCGTGGCCCGCAGCTCGCTGGGCGTGAAGCCGTACGTCTCCCGCATCGTCGCGTTGAACTGCCGCACGCTCCCGAACCCCGCCGCGAACGCCACCTCCGTGACCGGCAGCCCCGTCTCCGTCAGCAACTGCTTGGCCAGCAGCAGCCGCTTGGTCCGCGCGACCGCCAGCGGCCCGACGCCCAGCTCGGCCACGAACAGCCGGTGCAGGTGCCGCTCGGTGATGTGCAGCCGCTGGGCCAGCCCGCCCACGCCCTGCTCGTCCGCCGCGCCGTCGTCGATCAGCCGCAGCGCCCGGCCGACCAGGTCGCCGCGCACGTCCCAGCCCGGGTCGCCGGGCGAGAGCTCCGGACGGCACCGCTTGCACGGCCGGAACCCCGCGGCCTCGGCCGAGGCCGCGTGCCGGTAGAAGCGCACGTTCCTGGAGGACGGCGTACGCGCCGGACAGATCGGACGGCAGTAGATGCGCGTCGTCGTCACCGCCGTGTAGAACCGCCCGTCGAACCGGGCGTCCCTGGCCGAGACGGCCCGGTAGCAGGAGTCGAAGTCGAGCTGGAGTGGTGACATGCCTCCGACACTAGGCGCTCCCCGAAGGCGCTGACTGGCGGAAATCGGACGTGAGCGTCGAACGGCAGGTCAGCAGGCCGAGCCGGGTGACCTGCGGAAATCGGACACCCGGCGCACGGCTACTTCGACGAGACGCCCACTCCCAGGTCGAACTCCCGGTAGACCCGGGCCCAGAAGCCGTCACGCAGCCACACCCGGGCCTCCGGGTAGGGCCGCAGCGAGTGGCCGAGCTCCTTCTCCGCCTCGATCAGCAGCTCGGTGTCGATCACGGTCGGCAGGATGGGCCCCGGCAGCAGGTCGCGGATGTTGTCGCGGCCACGGGTGAGGATCCACTTCTGTGCCACGTGCTCGCCCACGTCCTCCACGCGCGGGCGGCTCGGCCCGAGCTTGGCCACCTGGCCCGGCTTGGCGTGCGGCTTGACCGGCGTGCGCCCGGCGAAGACCTGGGCGGGCGACGGGGCCGCGACCGGCGGAGTGACCGGTACGGGCTGGGGAGCACGGCTGAAAAAGGGCCTCAGGAAATCGGCGGAGATCACTTCCACGGTGTCGGACTCCCACACCAGGCGCTCGGCCTGGTTGGTGCCGTACGGCGGCTCGACGCCCCACAGGTGGATCCGCACTCCGTACGCCTGCGCCGCCTCGACCGCCGGAACCATGTCCTCATCGCCTGCCAGCAGGATGGTGTCGGTCACCGCATGATGCCGGGCCAGCGCCTCCAGATCGCTCCTGATCTGCGCGTCCACGCCTTTCTGCTGGCCACGGGCGTTCAGGTTGCCAAGCCGAACCTTGACCCACGGGAGCTGGGCGATGACCCGCTGGTCGACGGTGGGCACACGGTCACGGGCGGCGTCATACCAATAGATCCGCAGAAGTTCGCCGGAAGTACGTTCCTCTGCATGTTTCTGTAGACTCTGGATGAGTTCATCGGCGGCCACCCGATATTCCTTGCGTTCCTTGGCACCGAGCAGCACTTCACCTGCCGCCGCGTACAGATAACCGACATCCACCAGGACGGCGTACTTGGCTGCCACAGGATGCGGCATGAGGTCTGGGATGGCCATGTCGTCCTCCAGGCCGCGGTGTTAGTTGATCGGCTGACTATATACGCCTACTTTCTCTAGATAGTCCCAACTCCCGGGGAACTTGACACCCGATTCTCAGGATCTATCTAGGGTAGAGCGCTCATCCGCCATGCCGACTTCCCTGGGACGACAGGCTTACGCATACCTCTGGCTGGGTTTCGCCACCTTTGCCGACGCGGCTCCGGAGACGCCTCGGGTTCGGCGTGCGAGCTCTGCCGCGCGACGAGTACGGCCACCAACGCCGCGATCTCCTCGGGCGTGGCGTCCCCCCGGACAATTCGCAGCTCTGGCGTCATAGCGGGATGTTCCCATGCTTCTTCGGCGGGAGCGTCGCCCGCTTGTTCCTGAGGGCCCGCAGCGCCCTGACGACCTGAACCCGGGTCTCGGAGGGCCGGATCACCGCGTCCACATAGCCGCGCTCGGCCGCGATGTACGGATTGGCCAGCGTGTCCTCGTACTCGGTGACGAGCCGGGCGCGCTCGGCCTCGGGGTCGTCGGAGGCGGCGAGTTCGCGCCGGTAGAGGATGTTGACCGCGCCCTGTGCTCCCATGACCGCGATCTGGGCCGTCGGCCAGGCCAGATTGACGTCCGCGCCGAGGTGCTTGGAGCCCATGACGTCGTACGCGCCGCCGTACGCCTTGCGCGTGATCACCGTGATCAGCGGCACGGTGGCCTCGGCGTAGGCGTAGAGGAGCTTGGCGCCCCGCCGGATGATTCCGTTCCATTCCTGATCGGTTCCTGGGAGGAATCCCGGCACATCCACAAATGTCAGTATCGGAATATTAAAGGCATCACATGTTCGAATAAATCGGGCGGCCTTCTCCGATGCGTTGATATCCAGACATCCAGCGAAATGCATGGGCTGGTTGGCCACGACCCCGACCGGCTGGCCGTCCACCCGGCCGTACCCGACCACGATGTTCGGCGCGAACAGCGCGTGGACCTCCAGGAACTCCCCGTCGTCCAGCACGTGCTCGATGACCCGGTGCATGTCGTACGGCTGGTTGGCCGAGTCGGGGATCAGCCCGTCGAGCTCCGGATCGGGCTCCAGGTCGGTGGCGGCCTCGAAGGCGGGGGCCTCGTCCAGGTTGTTCGACGGCAGGTACGACAGCAGCGCCTTGACGTACTCCAGCGCGTCGTCCTCGTCGGTGGCCTGGTAGTGGGCCACGCCCGACTTCGTGTTGTGCGTGTGCGCCCCGCCGAGCTCCTCGAACGTGACCTCCTCGCCCGTCACCGTCTTGATGACGTCGGGCCCGGTGATGAACATCTGGGACGTCTGATCCACCATCACCACGAAGTCGGTCAGCGCGGGGGAGTAGACGTGCCCGCCGGCCGCGGCTCCCATGATGAGCGAGATCTGCGGGATCACGCCGGACGCGTGCACGTTGCGCTTGAAGATCTCCGCGTAGAGGCCGAGCGCGACCACGCCTTCCTGGATGCGCGCGCCGCCGCCCTCGTTGATGCCGATGATCGGGCACCCGGTCTTGATCGCCAGATCGAGCACCTTGACGATCTTCTCGCCGTACACCTCGCCGAGCGAGCCGCCGAACACCGTCACGTCCTGCGAGAACACGCACACCTGCCGGCCGTCGACCGTGCCGTGCCCGGTGATGACGCCGTCGCCGTACGGCCGCCGCCTCTCCAGCCCGAACATCGTCGACCGGTGCCTGGCGAACTCGTCGAACTCCACGAACGAGCCCTCGTCCAGCAGCGCGAGCACCCGCTCCCTGGCGGTCATCTTGCCCTTGGCGTGCTGCTTGTCCACGGCCTCCGCGGAGCCCGCGTGCGCGGCCTCGTCGAGCCGCCGCTCCAGGTCGGCGATCTTCCCGGCGGTGGTGTGAATGTCCGGCCTGTCCGGCGACTCCTCGGCAGCAGTGCTCATGCGCGCAAGGCTAGTCCTTCCTCCTAGAGTGGATCCATGACGGATGCGGTTCGCACGCACGGGCTGTTCAAGCGCTACGGGCCGCAGGTCGCGGTGGCGGGCGTCGATCTGGTGGTGCCGTCGGGGAGCTTCGCGGGCCTGGTCGGGCCCAACGGCGCGGGCAAGACCACCACGCTCAGCATGATCACCGGGCTGCTCCGGCCCGACGGCGGCACGGCCGAGGTCGACGGGTTCCACGTGTGGCGCGACCCCGTGGAGGTCAAGACGCGCATCGGGGTGCTGCCGGAGGGGCTGCGGCTGTTCGAGCGGCTGTCGGGCCGCGAGCTGCTCCTCTACAACGGCCGCCTGCGCGGCATCCCCAAGGCCGACGTCGAGCAGCGCACGGGCGAGCTGCTGGCCGTGATGGACCTGACCGGCGCCGCCGACAAGCTCGTCGTCGACTACTCCACCGGCATGCGCAAGAAGATCGGCCTGGCCGCCGCGCTGCTGCACAACCCGTCCGTGCTCTTCCTGGACGAGCCGTTCGAAGGCGTCGACCCGGTCAGCGCCAACACGCTCACCGACGTGCTCCGGCGCTTCACGGCGTCCGGCTCGACGGTGATCTTCTCCAGCCACGTGATGGACCTGGTCGAGCGGCTGTGCGACTGGGTGTCGGTGATGAGCGCGGGCCACATCGTGGCGCAGGGCCCGCTGGCGGACGTACGCGGCGGCCGCAGCCTCAACCAGGCGTTCCTGGAGCTGGTCGGCGGATCGCGCGACAACGGCGAGGGCCTCACGTGGCTCGGCGCCAACCCCAGGTGACACCCGAGGAGTCCCGTTGACCACCGTGGCCCTGTTCGCGCAGCTCAAGCTCCGGCTGCTGGCCGGAAACCTGCGCGGAGACCTCCAGCGCAAGCTCGGCTTCGTCTTCACCCTGCTCATCGCCACCGGCCTGGCCGTGCTCGGCTTCTTCCTGATGAGCCTGCTCCGGCTGGCGCCCCACGACATCGCCGCCGACCTGGTGATCATCGCGTTCACGTCCTTCCTGATCGGCTGGATGATCGTGCCGCTGATGGCGTTCGGCCTGGACGACACGCTCGACCCGGCGAAGCTGTCGCTCCTGCCGCTGCGCACCGGGCAGCTCGCGGTCGGCATGTTCACGGCGTCCGTGACCGGGGTCTGGCCGCTCGCCATGCTGATCGTCACGGCCGGCGCGCTGGTGGGGATGGCGACGGGCGTCGGCGGCGTGCTGCTCGGGGTGCCGGCCGTGCTGCTGCAGTTCGCGCTGTGCGTGGTGACGTCGCGGCTGATCACCACCTCGCTCTCCAGCGCGCTGCGCACCCGGCGGGGCCGTGACGTGCTGGCCGTGGCCGCGCTGCTGGTGGTGGTGCTCGCGCAGCTGCCCAACCTCGTGATGAACCGCGGCCTCGGCGACCCCGAGGCCATGCTGCGCCAGCTGGCGGGCGTGCTCAGGTGGACGCCGCCGGGCATGGCGGCGCACGCGATGGCCGACGGCGGCCTGGCCGGTCTGGCCGAGCTGGCGCTGGTGGCCGTGATCGTGGTGGTGCTGGGCCTGCTGTGGATCAAGGCGCTGGGCCGGGCCCTGGTGACGCCCGACGTCTCCACCCAGGCCGCGTCCGTGCGCAAGGAGAGCGGCCTGGTCGACAGGTTCCTGCCGGACGGGCCGCTGGCGGCCGTGGTGACGAAGGAGCTGAAGTACATCCGGCGGGAGCCCAGGTTCCGCGTCGGCTGGTTCAGCGCGATCGTGGTCACCGCCGTGCTGGCGTTCTCGCTGAGCAGGAACACGGGTGGCGCGGAGGGCGTGCCGATCGTGCTCACCTGCGTCGGCGCCCTGATGATCGCGCTGCAGTCGGGCAACGCGTTCGGCATCGACGGCCGCTCGTTGTGGATGAACGCGGTGGTGTTCGGCTCCGAGCGCGGGCTGGCCACCGACCTGGCCGGGCGCCATCTGGCCAACGCGCTGATCGCCGTGCCGCTGCTCACCGTGATCGCGGTGGCCACCGGCCTGTTCACCGGCCATCCCGGCATGATCGTCCCGGCGGCGCTGGCCGGGTGGGGCGCGCTCGGCATCGGGCTCGGCGTCGGGTCGGTGACCAGCGTGGTGGTCCCGTACACCGTGCCCGAGCGGATGAACGCCTTCAGCGGCGCCGCGCCCGGGCAGGGGGGCCAGGCGTTCGCCTCCGCCATGGGGGCCACGCTCGGCATCGCGCTGCTGTCGCTGCCGTTCGTGGTGCCGCTGGCGTTCGGCTGGTTCTGGGTGTGCGCGGTGGCGCCGTTCTACGGGGTGCTGGCGGAGACGCTCGGCAGGCGCCTGGCCGCCAGGATCGGATTCGCCCGGATGCCGGAGCTGCTGGGGGCCGTTTCCAAAGGTAGTTGAATGGTCTAGTCCAATGGGCGAGACCGGTCTACGGCTTCGCTGAGCGACTCGATACCCTTCGAAACATGATTGACCAGGGGCTCGAGCGTCGCAGCGCCGCCGTTACCGAGATGCCGGACGAGCTACGCCACGATGTGCGGCTGCTCGGCAAACTGCTCGGCCAGGTGCTCGCCGAACAGGGTGGCGAAGACCTGCTGGCCGACGTCGAACGGCTGCGCAAGGCAGTCATCGCAGCACGTAAGGGCGAGGTCTCGGCCGACGAGATCACCGCCATGGTCGCCGAATGGGAGATCGAGCGGGCCGTGGCGGTCGCCCGCGCGTTCACCTGCTATTTCCACCTGGCCAACCTGGCCGAGGAACACTACCGGATCCGCACACTACGCGAGCGGGACGCCGAGGGCAGGGTCCAGCGGGAGTCGCTGGCCCAGGCCGTACAGGAGCTGGGCCACGAGCGGGTCACCGAGCTGCTGGAAGGCCTGGAGCTGCACCCGGTGCTCACCGCGCACCCCACCGAGGCACGCAGGCGCGCGGTCGTCACCGCCATCCAGCGCATCAGCGGCCAGCTCACCGAGTACAACACGCCCGGCCGGGGCGCCAGCGAGCGCGCCGAGAACAAGCGCCGCATGCTGGAGGAGATCGACCTCCTGTGGCGCACGGCCCAGCTCCGCTCGACCAAGCTCGACCCGCTCGACGAGGTGCGCACCGCGATGGCCGCCTTCGACGAGACGCTGTTCCGCATGGTGCCGCAGGTCTACCGCTCGCTGGACGCCGCGCTCGACGAGCGCACCGGCACGCGCCCGCCGCAGGCCAGACCGTTCATCCGGTACGGCAGCTGGATCGGCGGCGACCGCGACGGCAACCCCAACGTCACGGCCAGGGTCACCCGCGAGACCATCCAGATCCAGTCCGAGCACGTGCTGACGGCCCTGGAGACCGCCTGCACGCGCATCGCCCGCACGCTGACCTCCTCCGTCCAGCTCGCCGCTCCCTCGGCCGCGCTCAAGTCGGCGCTGGCCGAGGCCGTGGACGCCTACCCCGACGTGGTCTCCGAGCTGGCCACCCGCTCGCCGCGCGAGCCGCACCGGCAGTGGCTGCTGTTCGTGGCCGCGCGCATCGCCGCGACCCGCCGCCGTGACCTCGACCTGGCCTACCGCGCGCCGGCCGAGCTGCTGGACGACCTGCGCGTGGCGCAGGAGTCGCTGGCCGCCTCGGCGCCGCGGCAGGCGTACGGGGAGCTGCAGCACCTCATCTGGCAGGTCGAGACGTTCGGCTTCCACCTGGCCGAGCTGGAGGTGCGCCAGCACTCCCAGGTGCACGCGGCCGCCCTGGAGGAGATCAGGGCCGGCGGCGAGCTATCTGAGCGCACCGAGGAGGTGCTGGCCACGATCCGGGTGATCGCCTGGATCCAGGAGCGGTTCGGGGTCACGGCCTGCTCCCGCTACGTGGTCTCCTTCACCCGCTCGGCCGACGACATCGCGGCCGTCTACGAGCTGGCCACGCACGCGCTCGGCGAGCGGGCGCCGGTGCTCGACGTCGTGCCGCTGTTCGAGTCGGGCCAGGACCTGGCCAACTCGCCGGACGTGCTGACCGGGATGCTCGAGATCCCGGCGATGCGGGCGCGCCTGGAGACCACCGGGCGGCGCATGGAGATCATGCTGGGCTACTCCGACTCGGCCAAGGAGCTCGGCCCCGCGGCCGCCACGCTCCGGCTCTACGAGGCGCAGGAGGAGCTGACGGCCTGGGCGGCCAAGCACGACGTGAAGCTGCGGATGTTCCACGGCCGTGGCGGCGCGCTGGGCCGTGGTGGCGGCCCGGCCAACCGTGCGGTGCTGGCCCAGGCGCCGGGCTCGGTCGCCGGCCGGTTCAAGGTCACCGAGCAGGGTGAGGTCATCTTCGCCCGCTACGGCCACATCGCCATCGCCCGCCGCCACCTGGAGCAGGTGGCCAACGCCGTGCTGATGGCCTCCTCGCCCACGGTCGGCGCCAGCACCGCGGCCGCCGCCGAGCGCTTCCGGGGCCTGGCCGAGCAGGTGGCCACGGCGTCGGAGCAGGCGTACCGCGCGCTGACCGAGGCGCCGGGCTTCCCCGAATGGTTCGGCCTGGTCAGCCCGCTGGAGGAGATCGGCACGCTGCGCCTGGGCTCGCGCCCGGCGCGCCGCGGGCTCGGCGCGCCGCGCTCGCTCGACGACCTGCGGGCGATCCCGTGGGTGTTCGCGTGGGCGCAGACGCGGGTCAACCTGCCCGGCTGGTACGGCCTCGGCACCGGCCTGGCCTCGGTCGGTTCCCTGGAGGAGCTGCGGGCGGCGTACGCGGAGTGGCCGCTGTTCAACGCAATGCTGGACAACGCCGAGATGTCGCTGGCCAAGACCGACCGCTCGATCGCCAAGCGCTACCTGGCGCTGGGCGGCCGGGAGGACTTCGCCCAGCAGGTGCTGGAGGAGTACGACCGGACCCGCGACCTGGTGCTGCGGGTCACCGGCCACAGGCGGCTGCTGGAGAACCGGAAGGTGCTCTCGCGCGCCGTCCAGCTCCGCGACCCGTACGTGGACGCGCTCTCGCACCTCCAGTTGCGGGCCCTGCGCGCGCTGCGCACCGGCAACCCGTCGGAGCAGGAGCGCGAACGCCTGTCCACGCTCCTGCTCCTGTCGGTCAACGGCGTCGCCGCGGGCCTGCAGAACACCGGCTGATCCGGCGGTCTAGCGGAGGCCCTCGAAGAAGGCGGTGACGTCGGAGGTGAGGGCCTCCGTCGCGGTGTGCGCGGTGTAGTGGCCGTGCGCCGGGGCCGGCAGCGTCTTCCAGGAGACGATGTTGGCGTGGTCGCGCTCGGCGAAGCGGCGGATGGACGTGAAGTCGCCCTCGGCCATCGCCAGCGCGGTCGGCACGGTGGTGGGCTCCTTGGGCTGCTCCGCGCGGGCGTTCTCCCAGTACTGCCGGATGGCCGAGCCGGCGGTCCCGGTGAACCAGTAGATCGCGGCGTTGGTGAGCACGAAGTCGTCGTCCAGGTCCTCGTCGAAGAGCTGGACGAGCCAGCCCAGGAGCCCGGCGGGGGAGTCGGCCAGGGCGTGGGCGAGGGTCTGCGGCTGCTGCGAGTGCAGCACATTGAAGGCGCCCTTCTCCTTCCAGAACCAGTCGAGCACGGCCAGCCCGGCCTGGTCCTCCTCGCTCAGCCCGGCGAACTCGGCCGGGTCGCCGGAGGGGAAGGAGAACAGCTGCGTGACGTGCACGCCCACGACGTGGTCCGGGTCGATCCTGCCGACCTCGGGCGAGATCATCGAGCCGCCGTCGTTGCCGACCGCGCCGTAGCGGGTGTAGCCGAGACGGGCCATCAGCTCGGCCCACGCCCTGGCGATGCGCTGGTTGTTCCAGCCCAGCTCGACGGTGGGGCCGGAGAAGCCGTAGCCGGGGACCGACGGGATGACCAGGTGGAAGTGGCGCGACAGGGGCTCGATGGCGTCGAGGTACTCGGCGACCGAGCCGGGCCAGCCGTGGGTGAGGATCAGCGCCAGGGCGTCGGGGTTGTCGTTGCGTACGTGGATGAAGTGGATGTTCTGGCCGTCGATCTCGGTGGTGAACTGCGGGTGGGCGTTGAGCCTGGCCTCCTGCGCGCGCCAGTCGAAGCCGTCCCGCCAGTGGCCGACCAGGCGCTTGACCCGCTCGACGCTGACGCCCTGGTCGACGCCGGGGATCTCGTGGGTGAAGCGGGTCAGGGCGAGGCGGGCCTGGAGGTCGTCGAGGTCGGCCTGGGAGATCTCGACGCGGAAGGGGCTGATGCTCATGGAAGGCTCCTGGAACGTGCGGAACGGTTTGTTCTGTTCCAGAATAGCAGAACGGAATGATTCATTCCACAAGAATCCGCTCCGATCCCGCATAGACGTTGCAGCGCTCTCCGCGCAGGAACCCCACGAGCGTGATGCCGAACTCCCTGGCCAGCTCCACCGCGAGCGACGACGGCGCCGAGACCGCGCACACCGCCGGGATCCCGGCGGCCAGCGCCTTCTGCATGATCTCGTAGCTGGTCCGCCCGCTGACCATGAGCACGTGCTCGGCCAGCGGCAGCCGCTCGTTCAGCCCCGCCCAGCCGACCAGCTTGTCCACCGCGTTGTGGCGGCCCACGTCCTCCCGTACCGCCACCAGCGTGCCCGTGGCCGAGAACAGCCCGGCCGCGTGCAGGCTGCCGGTCTTGCCGAACCCGCCCTGGGCGGCGCGCAACGCGTCCGGCAGCCCGTACAGGAGCTCGGGGGTGAGGTCGAGCCGGCCCCTGGGGACCGGCTTGCAGCGGTCGTGCAGCGCCTCCAGGCTGGCCGAGCCGCAGACGCCGCACGCGCTGGAGGTGAGGAAGTGGCGGTCCAGCGCGGGCAGGTCGGGGATGGGGCCGCGCAGGCGCACGGTCACCGTGTTGTAGCGGGCCTCGGGCGGGAGGTCCTCGTCGGTGCAGTACGCGATCGCGGCGATGTCGCCGGGACCGGCCAGGCCCTCGCCGTGCAGGAATCCGGCGGCCAGCTCGAAGTCGTGCCCGGGGGTGCGCATGGTGATGGCCATGGTCTTGCGCGTGCCGTCGGCCGCGGTGAGCCGGATCTCCAGCGGCTCCTCGGTGGCCAGGTAGTCGCGCCGCTCCCTGGTGGCGGAGCCGGACAGCTCCATGATCCTGACGCGCGTGGTGGGCCCTGGACGCGTGCTCACAGCGACCGCACGGTGACGAGGGCGTTGTAGTCGGGGATCCGCGCGTCCGGGGAGCGGCGGGACTCGTCCAGCAGGACGTTGCCCTCCGGCCAGTGGATCTGCAGGTTGCCCGGCATGAGCGGGGCCCGCAGGATCTTGCCGCGGTAGGTGCGCTCGCCGGAGCGCAGCTCGACCGGGGCGCCGTCGGGCAGGCCCAGGCGGTCGGCGTCGTACTCGCTCATCAGCACGGCCTCGCGCATCGCGCCGTTGAAGCCGTCGCGGCGCTCGTGGACCATGCTGTTGAACTGCTTGCCGCGCCTGGTGGCCACCATGAACGCGCCGTCGGGACGCTTCAGCGCCGGAGGCCGGACGACGCTGAAGCGGCCCAGCCCGTCGGGGGTCTGGAAGCGGCCGTCGGCGAACAGATGGCGGCCGCCGTACTGGACGTTGTCGCCGAACTTCCGCAGGTCCGCGATGCCGCGGTAGAAGGGGACCGCGCGCTCGATCTCGGCCCGGATCTGCGGAGTGCCAGTGAAGGCGATTTTTGATGAAATTTCGGGGTTTGTGCGGGCGGCCAGCTCCGTGAAGATCTTCCACTCCGGCCGCGCCTCGCCGATGCGCGGCCCCTCGACCTCGGGGGAGAAGATGATCCGGCGCTCGGTGGAGGTCTCGGTCACGCCGCCGACCATCTCGTAGCGGGTCTGCGCGGGCAGCAGCAGCACGTCGCCCTCGCCCGGCACCAGCATCTGCGACGACAGCACGATGTCGATGTGCACCCGCAGCCGCAGCCGCGACAGGGCCTCGCGGGAGTAGGCCGGGTCGGGCAGGACCTCCAGGAAGTTGCCGCCGCTCGACACCAGCGCGTCGAGCTCGCCGCGGTGGGCCGCGTCGAGCATGTCGGTCGCGGTCAGACCCGGCGTGGTCGGGACCTCGAACCCCCACATCTCCGTAAATTTCGCGGCATTCTCTGGCGTGATCGGCAGCCCGCCGGGCAGACCGGTCGCGTACGCGCCCATCTCGGCCCCGCCCTGCACGCCGCTGTGCCCCCGGATCGGCATCAGCCCGCACTTGTCGCGCCCGACGAAGCCCCTGGCCAGCGCCAGGTTCACGATCGAGCGGACGTTGTCCTCGCCATAGCTGTGCTGCGTGATGCCCATCGACCACACCAGCACCGCCGACCTGGCCTTGCCCAGCAGCGTGGCCAGGCGGAGCATGTCGTCGCGGGAGGCCCCGGACAGCGCCTCCAGCTCCTCCCACGTCTGCCCCGCGAGCTCCCGGCGCAGCTCCTCGAAGCCCGTGGTCCGCTGATCGACGAACTCCTTGTCCACCCAGTCGTTCTCGATCAGGTGCTTGAGCACGCCGTTGAGGAAGCCGATGTCGCCGCCCACGTTCACGCCGAAGAACTCATCGGTGATCTTCGTGCCGAACACGGCGGACTCGGCGTTCGACGGCACCCAGTACTTGTCCATGCCGGGCTCGCGGTAGGCGTTGACCATCGCGATCCGGGTGCCGGCCTTCTTGGCGTGGTAGAGGTACTTCATCGCGACCGGCTGGTTGTTCGACGGGTTGGAGCCGATGAAGACGATCAGGTCGGAGCCGATCCAGTCGGTGTACGAGCAGGTCGTGGCCGCCGCGCCGATGGTCTGCTTGAGCGCGACCGTGGAGGGCGAGTGGCAGATCCTGGCGGCGTTGTCGACGCTGTTGGTGCCGAGCGCGCGTACGGCCTTCTGGGCCGCGTAGTAGTTCTCGTTCGGCACGCCGCGGCTGGTCAGGTAGGCGCCGAAGCGCGCGTCCCGCAGGCCCTCCCCGGCCACGCGCAGCGCCTCGTCCCAGGAGATCCGGGTGAAGCCCGGCTCGCCCGCGCGGCGCAGCATGGGGTACGGCAGCCGCCCCAGCTCGCGAAGCTCGGCGCTCTTCTTGCCGACGAGTCCAGAAATATCCCGCAAAAGTGTGGTGTCCAGGGCGGGCATCGTGTTCAGCGGCAGCAGCCGCAGCCTGATGTTGCACAGATGGATCTCGTCCATCGTCCAATCCCTCATGCCTTGGGTGCCCAGCGCGCACCCGTCACACGTGCCCTGGTTGAGTATCCGCCACGCGTAACCCCGGTTGCCCTTGACCGACCTGAACGCCTTCCACAGCTCCAGGTAGTTGTTCGGCTTGCGCAGCCCGATGCCGAACGGTCGCCAAGAGGCCCAGTTACGCGGATCCAGGAGCTTGCTCATCTCTCTATTTTCCTCCTGGCTGCAAAGATAGAGGGATGCCCGACTCGCGTTACTCCGACCTCGACCGCCCGCCGCTCTCCGAGGCGGCGCTCAACCGCGCGCTGGTCCGCCCCGGCTCCCTGTGGACCGGCATCACCGTCGTGGAGAGCACCGGCTCCACCAACGCCGACCTCGCCGAGGCCGCCCACGGCGGAGCCCCGGAGGGGACGGTGCTGGTGGCGGAGTCGCAGCTGGCGGGCCGCGGCCGGCTGGGCCGTACCTGGACGGCGCCGCCGCGCTCGGGCCTGACGTTCTCGATCCTCCTCAAACCGGACGTGCCCGCCACTGCGCAGGGCTGGCTGACGCTCCTGTACGGCGTCGCCGCCGCCTCCGCCCTGCGCCGCCTGGCCGAGGTGGACGTACGCGTGAAGTGGCCCAACGACCTGCTGATCGGCGAGCGCAAGCTGGCCGGGATCCTGGCCGAGCGGGCGGAGAGCGGCGTCGTCATCGGCATGGGCCTGAACGTGTCGCTCAGGCCGGAGGAGCTGCCCGTCGGGACGGCCACGTCGCTGGGCATCGAGGAGGCGGCCTGCATCGACCGCGACCCGCTGCTCAGGGCCGTGCTCAGGGAGGTCGAGAGCCACTACAGGGAATGGAGCGACGCGAAGGGCGACGCCGAGGCGTGCGGGCTGCGCCCGGCGTACCTGGCGGCCAGCGCCACGGTCGGGCGGCGGGTCAGGGTGGAGCTGCCGGGCCGGCAGGCGGTCACCGGGACGGCCACGGGGGTGGACCAGTTCGGGCACCTGCAGGTGGAGTCGGAGGGGGAGCGCTACACGCTGAGCGCGGGCGACGTCGTGCACGTCCGCCCGGCGGACTGACCTGATCCGCCGGGAGCGTAGCCGCCGCGGCGGCGATGGTGGCACGATTTGGCCATGACCCTTCCCGACCATCATCTGACGCAGGGTGAGCGGCGCATCCGGTCCTTCCATCCCCATTGGAAGCGACTCGTGCTCCCCTTCCTCGCGCTGGTTCTCGTCGTCGTGGCCGCGGGCGCGGCGATGTTCTTAATCCCCGGCGGCTGGGAGTACGCGTTCTACGCCAGGATCGCCGTCGTCGTCATCGGCCTCATCCTGCTGACGATCTGGTCGCTCGTCCCCTACCTGCGGTGGGTCAACACCGGCTACGTGCTCACCACCCACCGCTTCACGATCAGCACCGGCGTGCTCAACAAGTCGACCGACGAGATCCCGATCACCAAGGTCAACACGGTCAGCTCCGACCAGACGTTCTTCGAGCGCCTGCTCGGCTGCGGCACGCTGACCGTCGAGTCCGCGGGGGACCGGGGCGAGATCGTGCTGCGTGACATCCCCAAGATCCAGGACGTCCGCACCGACCTGTTCAGGCTCGTCGAGGACGCCTCCGACGGCGAGATCGACGGCCAGTGACCGCGTGAGCCGTCCCCCCGGCCGGCCGACCGCCGAAGAGATCGAGCGCCTGCTCGTCGGCTCGCCGGCCCGCTTCACGAAAGAGCAGGTCACGGCCAAGGCCGGGGTGTCGCAGGAGCTGGCCGAGCGCATCTGGCGGGCGCTCGGCTTCGCGCAGCGGGCCGACGGCGCCGTGGCGTTCACCGACGCCGACGCGGCGGCGCTGCGCCGGGTGCGCCGGATGCTCGACGGCGGCCTGCTCGACGAGCAGACCGTCATCCGCATGGCCCGCGCGCTCGGCCAGACCACGGCCCGGCTGGCGCAGTGGCAGGCCGAGATCATGATCGGCGCGATGCTGCCGCCGGAGCCCTCGGAGGACGACCTGGCCAAGGTGCTCGGGGCGGCGCAGGAGCTGATGCCCGACTTCGAGCAGGTGCTGGTGCACGTCTGGCGGGCCCAGCTCGCCGCCGCCGGCACCCGGCTGCTGGCCATCGCCGACGGCGGCGACGAGCTGGTGCCGACCCGGGTGGCGATGGCGGTGGGGTTCGCGGACCTGGTCTCGTTCACCAGGCGCAGCCGCGAGCTCGACGAGAAGGAGCTGGCCGAGCTGGTCGAGGGGTTCGAGGCGCGGGCCTCCGACGTGGTGGCCTCCCACGGCGCCCGGCTGGTCAAGACGCTGGGCGACGAGGTGCTGTTCACCGCCCCGAGCCCGGCCCAGGCCGCGGGGATCGCGCTCGACCTGGTCGAGTCGGGCGTCGAGCTGCGCGTCGGCCTGGCGTACGGGCCGGTCCTGCCCACCATGGGCGACGTCTTCGGCACCACCGTCAACCTGGCCGCCCGGCTCACCGCCATCGCCCGGCCGGGCACGATCCTGGTCGATTCCGCGCTGGCCGAAGGGCTGGAGGGGTTCGATCTGCACAAGATCAGGCGCCGGCCCGCGAGAGGGCTCGGCGTGGTCCAGCCCTATCTCTTGCGGAGATCATCCTCCTGACACAAGATGGCTGGCATGCCGTACGAAGTGCAGGGCGTCGTCGCCCGGGCCAAGGGTCAGGAAGTTTCGCTCGAGACGGTCGTGGTGCCGGACCCAGGTCCCGGCGAGGCGGTCGTCAACGTGCAGGCTTGCGGGGTCTGCCACACCGACCTGCACTATCGCGAGGGCGGGATCAACGACGACTTCCCGTTCCTGCTCGGCCACGAGGCCGCGGGCGTCGTCGAGGCGGTCGGCCCGGGTGTCACCGAGGTCGAGCCCGGTGACTTCGTGATCCTCAACTGGCGCGCGGTGTGCGGCCAGTGCCGCGCGTGCCTGCGCGGCCGCCCGTGGTACTGCTTCGCCACCCACAACGCCACGCAGAAGATGACGCTCAAGGACGGCACGGTGCTGTCGCCCGCGCTGGGCATCGGCGCGTTCCTGGAGAAGACGCTGGTCGCCGCGGGCCAGTGCACCAAGGTCTCCGCCGAGGCGCCCGCGCAGGTCGCGGGCCTGCTGGGCTGCGGCGTCATGGCGGGCATCGGCGCCGCGATCAACACCGGCGGCGTGGCGCGCGGCGACTCGGTCGCCGTCATCGGCTGCGGCGGCGTCGGCGACGCCGCGATCCTGGGCGCCTCGCTGGCCGGGGCCGTGAAGGTCATCGCCGTCGACGTGGACGACCGCAAGCTGGGCTGGGCGCGCGACTTCGGCGCCACCCACACCGTCAACTCCCGCGAGAGCGACCCGGTCGAGGCGATCCGCGACCTGACCGGCGGCTTCGGCGCCGACGTGGTCATCGAGGCGGTGGGCCGCCCCGAGACGTACAAGCAGGCCTTCTACGCCCGCGACCTGGCCGGCACGGTCGTGCTGGTCGGCGTCCCCACGCCGGACATGACGCTGGAGCTGCCGTTCCTCGACGTCTTCGGGCGCGGCGGCGCGCTGAAGTCCTCCTGGTACGGCGACTGCCTGCCCTCGCGCGACTTCCCGATGCTCATCGACCTGTTCCTGCAGAACCGGCTGCCGCTCGACAAGTTCGTCTCGGAGACGATCGGGATCGGGCAGGTCGAGGAGGCGTTCGCGAAGATGCACCGCGGCGAGGTGCTGCGTTCGGTGGTGACGTTCTAGATGATCGACAGGGTCATCACCTCGGGCACGTTCTCGCTGGACGGCGGCACCTGGGACGTCGACAACAACGTCTGGCTGGTCGGCGACGCCCGCGAGGTCGTCGTCATCGACGCCGCCCACGACGCCGCGACGATCGCCGAGCGGGTCGGCGGGCGCACGGTCAAGGCCATCGTCTGCACGCACGCGCACAACGACCACATCAACGCCGCCAAGCCCCTCGCCGACCGCACCGGGGCGCCCATCCGGCTGCACCCCGCCGACCAGGTGCTGTGGGAGCAGCAGTACGGGGCCGCGGCGTCGTACGAGCCGCTGGCCGACGGCGAGAAGATCGAGGTCGGCGGCATCGCGCTGGAGGTCGTCCACACCCCCGGCCACGCGCCCGGCGCGGTCTGCCTGTACGCCCCCGACCTCGGGGCCCTGTTCAGCGGCGACACGCTCTTCAAGGGCGGCCCGGGGGCGACCGGCCGGTCCTACAGCTCGTTCGACACGATCATCGACTCGATCAGGGAGCGGCTGCTGACCCTGCCGCCGGAGACCGTCGTGCACACGGGACACGGCGACTCCACCACGATCGGCGCGGAGGCACCTCACCTGGAGGAATGGATCACCCGAGGTGGATAGCGTGATGTGGCGGACCTAACATAGGCAAGCCTTACCGAAGTGAGGTAGCTTAGGTGTGCCTTACCTAAAGGTGCCCCCACTTCGCTCGCGAGAGGCCTGTCCCCGGATGTACGTGTGCATTTGTCGTGCTGTGACCGAAAACGAGGTGCACGACTGCATCGCCTCCGGGGCCAAGAGCGCGAAGCAGATTCGCGACACCACTGGTGCCGGTGGTGACTGTGCCCGATGTGTACGGAAGATCTGTGCAATCCTGAAACGGTCTGAAGAACTGACGACCGCATAGCGAGGGGCCCGTTTCATGCAGGGCGACAAGCAGATCATCGAGCTGCTCAACGAGCAGCTGACCGCCGAGCTCACCGCCATCAACCAGTATTTTCTGCACGCCAAGATGCAGGAGAACTGGGGCTACACGAAACTCGCCGAGCACACCCGTGCGGAGTCGATCGACGAGATGCGCCACGCGGAGCGTCTGACCGATCGCATCCTCTTCCTGGAGGGCCTGCCCAACTATCAACGCCTGGGCACCCTGCACATCGGCCAGACCGTGGAGGAGCAGCTCAGGGCGGACCTCGAGGTCGAGCTCTCAGTCGTGCAGCGCCTGCGCCCGGCGATCGCGCTCATGCGCGAGAAGGGCGACGTCACCTCGGCCCGGATCTTCGAGGAGATCCTGGAGGACGAGGAGGAGCACATCGACTATCTGGAGACGGAGCTCAGCCTCATCCGCAGCCTGGGCGAGCAGCTCTACCTGGCCCGCTACGCCGAACCGCCCTCGTCCGACGACTGAGCGGCCCTACTGAGCGGCCCTACTGATCGGCCCTGTGGCGCCGCAGGCGCCCCGTCCCCGGACGGGGCGCCTTCCCCTTACCTCCAGAGCCACGCCTGCTCTCCCGTGTCCCTGCACGTCCACTGGATGATCCACTTACCCTTCTTGCGCTCGCCCTTGCCGACCGCCAGGCACAGGCCGCTGGCCCGGTTGCGCAGGCGCTGCATGTCGTCGTAGATCCACTCCTGCTCGATCCCGCCGTCGGTGCACGGCCACTGGATCGCGTACTTGCCCTTGGCCTGGGAGCCGCGCGCGATCGCCAGGCACATGCCGGTCTTGGCGTTGACGAGCTTGCGCCCCTTGTAGATCCACTGCTGGTCCTTGTTGTCGGAGCAGGTCCACTGGATGACCTTCTTGCCGGCCTTGACCTCGCTCTTGCCCACGGCCAGGCAGAGGTCGGTGGCGCCGTTCATCAGCCGCCCGCTGGCCCCCGCCGAGGCGGGAGCGGCGGCCAGGGACAGCGCCAGGGCGGCGGTGGCGGCGACGGCGAACAATCTGGTGGGGGTGGCGTCCACGTCAGTGACCCTTTCCGTTGAGGTATTGATCACTGAGACGCGCGCGATTCCCGTTTTGTTGTGATCGGATCCCTTATGGGGTCAGCCCTGGGGCGAGCAGTCGGCGACGGTGGTCTCGAAGAGGACGTCCTCGTACACGCCGACCTTGTAGGTGATGAGGTCCAGGCAGCGGTTGAGATCGCTCATCTGGCGCAGCACGCGCTCCCGGTGCTCCAGCATGATGGTGAGGCGCTCCGCCTCGTTCCCGGTCCCGTTCCTGACGAGGTCGGTGTACTCCCGGATGGCGGGCAACGGCATCCCCGAGGCGCGCAGGATGACGCACGTGGCCAGCCAGTGCGCGTCCGCGTCGCTGTAGATCCGCCGCCCGCCCGGCCCGCGGCGCACGGGGTTGAGCAGGAGGCCCTCACGCTCGTAGAAGCGCAGCGTGTGCACGCTCAGCCCGGTGAGTTCGGCGAGCCGGCCGATGCTGATCTCCGATGACATGCCGCCCAGGATACGAGCCGGCTCTAGCTCCCCAGGATGGTGTAGGCCGTCCCGGCCTGGGCGTCCCAGCTCAGCGTGCCCCCGGAGCGCCGCGCTTCGCCGGGCGCTTGGCAGCGTCCGGCCAGGTCCGTCCGTACCGTGATCGGGCCCGAGCGCCCCACGTGCAGCGTGATCCGCTCGGCGGCGCCGTCCCGCCAGGAGACGTCCACCGTCACGTCGCCCCGGGCGCGCAGCCCGCGCACCGACCCCGTGGGCCAGGCGGAGGGCAGAGCGGGCAGTACGTGGATCTCGCCGTGCTGGCTCTGCACCAGCATTTCCGCCATGCCGGCGGAGGCCCCGAAATTTCCGTCGATCTGGAACGGCGGGTGCGTGTCCCACAGGTTGTCCAGCGTGGACGTTCTCAGCTGCTCGCTCAGCATCCGGTGCGCGTGGTCCCCGTCGAGCAGCCGAGCCCAGAAGTTGATCTTCCACGCCTTGCTCCACCCGGTGCCGCCGTCCCCGCGGGCGGTCAGCGACACCTTGGCCGCCTCGCCCTCGCGGCTGCCCGCGGCGATCTGCCGGCCGGGATGCAGGCCGAACAGGTGGGACACGTGCCGATGCGTGTTCTCCGGGTCGTCCCGGTCGGCCTTCCACTCCTGGAGCTGCCCCCAGGACCCGATCCGCAGCCCCGGGTCCAGCTTCGCCAGCGCGTCGCGTACCCGCCCGCCGAACTCGGCGTCCCCCAGGACGTCCGCGGCCTCCGCCACGTTCGTGAACAGGTCCCGGACGATCTGCTGGGACATCGACGCCCCGGCCGAGAAGTCCCCGTGCTCGGGGGAGTAACCGGGCGAGACGACCAGCGTCCCGTCACGGGGGTCGGTACGCAGGGTGTCCAGCCAGAACTCGGCCGCCCCCTTCATCACCGGATAGGCGGTCTCGCGGAGATATCCCGTGTCCGCGCTGAAGCGATAGCGGTCGTAGAGCTGCTGCGTGAGCCAGGCCCCGGCCTCCGGGAACCAGAACGACGTGGCCCAGTCGTGCACGCCGGTGAAGCCGAACGGGTTCGTCTCGTTGTGCACCAGCCACCCGCGCGCCCCGAACATCTCCCGCGCCGTGATCTCACCCGGCTTCACCAGGCCCGCGACATAGTCGACGTACGGCTGCGCCGTCTCGGCCAGGTTCGTCTGGTCGGCGAGCCAGTAGTTCATCTGCAGGTTGATGTTGACGTGGTAGTCGCCGGCCCAGGGCGGGGTGGTGGAGTCGTTCCAGACGCCCTGCAGGTTCGCGGGCAGCGATCCGGCCCGCGAGGAGGCGATCAGCAGATAGCGGCCGTAGGAGAAGAAGAGGGCTTCGAGCGCGCGGTCGTCGGCGGCGGCGCCCCCGGTGTAGGCCGCCCGGAGCCGGTCCGTCGGGACCGACGGCGTCCGCCGGCCGAGGTCCAGCCGTACGCGGTCGAACAGCTCCCCGTGGTCGGCCTGGTGGGCGCGGCGCAGGGCCTCGTACCCCTGGGCCACCGCCTGGTCCACGGCGGCGGTGACGGCCGCGTGCGGGTCCTGTCCGCGGTAGTCCGGATGGGCGGGGGCGTAGTCGGTGCCGGCGGACAGCACGAACACGGCGCTGTCGGCCCTGGTGACCGTGATCCGGTCGCTCCCGTCCGTACGGCTGCCGCCCTCCGTGACCACCCGCACCTGGGCCTCGAACGCCATCCCGTTGTCCGCGAGCCGCCCGCGGACCGTCAGCCGCCCGTCCGAGACGCTGACCCGCCCGTCCTCGTGCGGCGACGACACCCGGAGCGTGAACGACACCTGGCCCGCCCGATCGGCCGAGACCCGCCCGGCGATCACGTTCCCGGGGTGGCTGGCGAAGTACTCGCGCGAGTGCCGCACCCCGTCCGCCGTGTACGTCACCCTGGCCACGGCCTCGCTCAGGCTCAGCTCCCGGCGGTAGCCGGCGGGGGAGCCCGGCCGCGCGGCCAGGTCCAGCCAGAGGTCGCCGAAGGGCTGGTACGCGCCGAAGCCCGACTTCGGCTGCCCCAGCGCGGCCGCCACCTCCTCCGGCGCCATCCGCCCGTCGCGATCCAGCGCCTCCTGGACCTCGGCGAGCGCGTCGGGCCGGGGTGCGGTCCAGTCGCCGAAGTCGTACCCCTCCCGCGATCCCGGGCCGCCCGTCCACAGGCTCTTCTCGTTGAACTGGAGCCGCTCGGTGTCCGTCCCGCCGAACACCATCGCCCCGAGCGCGCCGTTCCCGATGGGTAACGCCTGCGTCTCCCAGTCGGTGGCCGGCCGGTCGTACCAGAGGGTCAGATCAGTCACGGGGGACAACGTTAACAACATTATTTCTTCCGGACGGCACGTGGCCGGGGGCGCCATTGCTTTCGTTTCTCGGTAATCGCGGTAATTTAATCCCGACTAACCGATATTTAGCCGCGTTTGCCCAGGTCAATGGATAGGTCAACTGCGAGTCAAACCGCGCGCTGTGCCCGGGAAACGATCGCTTAAGGTCCTACGATCGCTTCATGACCTGCGTACTTCTCGCCGAGGATGACACCTCGATCTCCGAGCCGCTCGCGCGTGCATTGCGCCGTGAGGGCTATCAGGTCGAGGTGAGCCCCGACGGCCCGCAAGCCCTGGAAAGGGCTCTGTCGGGCGGCATCGATCTCATCGTTCTTGACCTTGGACTGCCCGAAATGGACGGTTTGGAGGTGGCTCGTCGCATCCGGGCCGAGGGCCACGGCACTCCGGTCCTGATTCTCACCGCTCGCGTCGACGAGGTGGACACCGTCGTCGGCCTCGACGCCGGCGCGGACGACTACGTGACGAAGCCGTTCAGGCTGGCCGAGCTGCTCGCCCGGGTACGGGCGCTGCTCCGGCGCGGCACCTCCGAGACTCCGGTCGTCCAGGGCGTGCGTATAGACGCCGACTCCCGCCGCGCGTGGATGGGGGAAAAGGAGCTGCATCTGACAACGAAGGAATTCGACCTGCTGCGTGTGCTCGTCCGCGACGCCGGAAAGGTGGTCACGAGGGAGCAGATCATGCGCGAGGTCTGGGACACGAACTGGTGGGGTTCGACCAAGACCCTCGACATGCACATCTCCTGGCTACGCCGCAAACTCGGCGACGACGCCGCGAAACCGCGTTACATCACGACCGTCCGGGGAGTCGGCTTCCGGTTCGAACGCGAGTAGGAGATGCGCCGCCGACTGCTCTCCTCAACCCTGGTCGTCGCGGTCATCGCGGTTCTGCTGCTGGGGGTCCCCCTGGGTGTCGTCGTCAGCCGGCTGATCGTCGACGAGGCGGCTCAGGAGCTCGGGGCGGAGGCCAAGCGCCTCGTGGGAGAGGTCGAGTATGCCCGTGTCCAGGAGACGCCGCTCGACCCCCAGCAACTGGAGCAGAAGTATCCCGGCAGGTACATCCAGATCTGGGAACGCGGAACCCCCTTGCGGGTGACCGTGGTCGGCAGCGCACCGCCGTCCGGTCACCTGATGACCGAGGACGCGCAGACCAACACCGGCGTCTATGTCCGCATAAGTCGCGATCGCGACCAGGTTGAACAGGACGTACGGGCCCGGCTCCTGCTCATCGTGGCCCTGGCCGTCGCCGCCCTGGCGGTGGCCGTGAGCCTGGCCGTCGTACAGTCCCGGCGGCTGACGCTGCCCTTGCAGGACCTGGCGAAGATCGCCGAGCGGCTGGGCTCCGGAGACGCCCGGCCGAGCAAACACCGCTACGGCATTCCCGAACTCGACCGGGTGGCCCAAGTGCTCGACCGCAGCGCGACCCGCATCTCCGACCTGCTCACCCGCGAGCGGGAGTTCGCCACCGACGCCTCCCACCAGCTCCGAACCCCCTTGACCGGTCTCACCATGCGCCTGGAGGAGATCGTGTCGGCCGCGGACGAGCCGGAGGTCGTACGGGAGGAGGGCGAGGCGGCGATCGTGCAGGCGGAGCGGCTCACCGCCGTGATCGACGAGCTGCTGGCGGCGGCGCGGCGCCAGCGCCACGCCCAGGCCGAGCCGGTCGCCATCGACGACGTGATCATCCAGCAGATCAGGGAGTGGGAGCCGGTGTTCCGGGAGGCGGGGCGTACCCTGCGGCTCGAAGGCGCCCGCGGCCTGAAGGCGATGGCCACCACCGGCGGCTTCGGCCAGGTGATCGCGTCACTGCTGGAGAACTCCCTGCGCCACGGCGGCGGCGACGTCACCGTCACCTCGACCAGCGGCGACAACTACGTGGTGATCGAGGTCGCGGACGAGGGCCCGGGCATCGCCGACGAGATCGCCCCCAAGATCTTCGAGCGGAACGTCAGCGGCGGCGGAGGCACCGGTCTCGGGCTGACGCTCGCCCGCGCGCTGGCCGCGGCCGACGGCGGCAGACTGGAGCTGGTACGGCGCCGCCCGGCGACGTTCGCCATCTTCCTGCGTCCGGCCGAGGACGACGGCGCGAGGACCCGCGTGGTCAGCGGTCCTGCTTGACCCCGGTCTCGGGCAGCTCCATCGGGATGGGCTCGGTGGCCTCCAGGAACACCCACTTCTTGTACGACCAGTAGCGGAACAGCGTGCCGAGCCCCACGCCCACGATGTTGGCGATGTTGAAGCTGAGCGGGTCGTGCAGGTCGAGCGTGTAGGTGGTGAAGCCGATCGTCAGCATGCCGAACAGCAGCGCGATGCCGTTGAGCAGGAAGAACAGGAAGTATTCGCGCCTCAGCCCGCTCTGGTCGCGGTGCCGGAAGGTCCAGAAGCGGTTGCCGATGTAGGCGAAGGTCGTGGAGATCGTCGTCGCCACGACCTTGGAGGTCAGCGGGCCCCAGCCCAGGCCCACGTTGCAGAGGTTGAGGAGGCCGGTGTCGATCAGGAAGGCGACGGCCCCGATGCTGCCGAACTTGGCCAGTTCGTACACAAGGGAGGAGAACCGCTCGTAGAGGCGTCTGGCGAAGTCCACGTCTCTGCTCGGTCCCTTCCTTCGACGAGCCTGACCCAACTCAGCGTACCGGCCACCGTGTAGGCCCGACGTCAGGCTGGTGAACTTACCACTTAGAAATATCGTCCTATGCCCGGCATTTACGACAGTTGGGCATTACGCTGCGTTGCACATCGCCCGCGACCCGGCATGAGCGGGCGGAGCGGAACGCTGGGCGGTCGTGCCTGCGAAGGCGACCCGGAACGGCCGCCCAGCCCGGGGAGTCCGGGAAAGTCGTTCCGTCCCGGTAAGCTCACCTGGCGTGAGTTCCTACAGCCCCATCGGGCCGGTCGTCGGCATCGTCGGCGCAGGCCAGCTGGCCAGGATGTCGCAGCCGCCGGCCATCGCGCTCGGCGTCGAGCTGCGGGTGCTGGCCAACTCTCCGGAGGAGAGCGCCGCACGAGTGATCGTCGACACGCGCGTCGGAGATTACCGCGATCTGGACGATCTGCGCGAGTTCGCCAAGGGCTGCGACGCGATCACGTTCGACCACGAACACGTGCCCACCGAGCACATCCGAGCCCTGACCGAGGCCGGCCACTCCGTGCACCCCGGGGCCGACGCGCTCGTGCACGCCCAGGACAAGGCCGTCATGCGCGAGCGGCTGACCGCGATCGGCGTGCCGTGCCCGGCGTGGGCGCGGGTGTCGTCGCCCGAAGAGGCCACGCGCTTCGCGGAGCAGCACGGCTGGCCGATGGTCCTGAAGTCGGTGCGCGGCGGCTACGACGGCCGCGGCGTGTGGGTGTGCCGGTCGGCCGAGGAGGTCGCGGAGGCGTTCGCGACCGGGGCCGAGCTGCTCGCGGAGGCGTTCGTGCCGTTCGAGCGGGAGCTGGCGGTGCTGGTCGCCCGCTCGCCGCACGGGCAGGGCGTCAGCTACCCGGTCGTGGAGACCGTGCAGCAGGACGGCATCTGCGTGGAGGTCATCGCGCCCGCTCCCGGGCTGGACCCCGAGGACTCCGCGCAGGCGCAGCGCATCGGCCTGAGGATCGCCCACGAGCTCGGCGTGACCGGGCTGCTCGCGGTCGAGCTCTTCGACACGCCGAACGGGCTCGTGGTCAACGAGCTGGCCATGCGCCCGCACAACAGCGGCCACTGGACCATCGAGGGCTCGACGACGTCGCAGTTCGAGCAGCATCTGAGGGCGGTGCTGGACCTGCCGCTCGGCTCGCCCAAGATGACCGCCCAGGTCGTCGTCATGGCCAACCTGCTCGGCGGCGAGGAGCCCGACCTCGTCAAGCGCTACGAGCACGTGCTGGCCCACGATCCGGGCATCAAGCTGCACTTCTACGGCAAAGAGGTGCGCCCCGGCCGCAAGATCGGCCACGTGACGGCCCTCGGCTCCAACCTCGACGAGGTACGCGCCCGCGCCCGCCACGCCGCCGTCTACCTCACCACCGGGGAGTACACGTGAGTATCGGGATTGTCATGGGGAGCGACTCCGACTGGCCGGTCATGAAGGCCGCCGCGGAGGCGGTCGCCGAGTTCGGCGTGCCCTTCGAGGCGGACGTGGTCTCGGCGCACCGCATGCCGACCGAGATGATCGACTACGGCCGCCAGGCCGCCTCCCGGGGCCTCCAGGTGATCATCGCCGGGGCCGGGGGAGCCGCGCACCTGCCCGGCATGCTGGCCTCCGTCACGCCGCTGCCGGTGATCGGGGTGCCGGTGCCGCTGAAGTACCTCGACGGGATGGACTCGCTGCTGTCGATCGTCCAGATGCCCGCCGGGGTGCCGGTGGCGACGGTGGCGGTCGGCGGGGCCCGCAACGCGGGGCTGCTGGCCGTACGCATCCTGGCCGCGTCCGACCCCGGGCTGCGGGAGCGGATGGAGGAGTTCCAGGCGCGGTTGAAGGAGCAGGCGTACGCCAAGGGCGAGAAGCTCCGCGCGGAGGCCGCGAACCTCGGGTCGTGACGGGGGTCCGCCTACGGCGGCCACGGCTCCTGATGGGGGGGTGCGCCTACGGTGGCCGAGGGTCGTGATGGGGGTGCGCCTACGGCGGCCGGGGGCTGTCGTAGGCGGGGGATAGGTCCGTCGAGGGCGGGGGCCGGTAGGTCTTAGGCGGGGGATAGATCCGTCAGGGGCGGCCGAGGGCGCGGTAGTGCCATCCGGCGGACCGCCACGTCTCGGCATTCAGGGCATTACGCCCGTCCACGATGCGCCGGGTCGCCACCACGGCTCCCAGCTCCTCGGGGTCGAGCTCCACGAACTCCTGCCACTCGGTGAGCAGCAGCACCACGTGCGCTCCCCGTACCGCGTCCAGGGCTGATTCGCCGTAGTTCAGCTCGGGGTGAGCCTTACGGGCGTTGTCGAGCGCGATGGGGTCGTACACGGTGACCTGTCCGCCCTGGTGGCCGATGGTCACGGCGACGTCCAGCGCGGGGGAGTCGCGGATGTCGTCCGAGTTCGGCTTGAACGCGGCGCCCAGCACGCCCACGGTGCACCCGTGGAACGAGCCCCCGGCCAGCTCCCTGGCCAGATCGACCATGCGGGCGCGCCGCCGCAGGTTGATGGCGTCCACCTCGCGCAGGAACGTCAGCGCCTGGTCCGCTCCCAGCTCCCCGGCCCGCGCCATGAACGCCCTGATGTCCTTGGGCAGGCAGCCGCCGCCGAACCCGAGGCCCGCGTTCAGGTAACGTCCGCCGATCCGGTCGTCGTACGACAGCGCCTCCGACAGCTGCTTGACGTCGGCGTGCGCGGCCTCGCAGACCTCGGCCATCGCGTTGATGAACGAGATCTTGGTGGCCAGGAACGCGTTCGCGGCCGTCTTGACCAGCTCGGACGTGGCGAAATCGGTCACCACGAACGGAACCTCGCCCAGCGGCTCGTACACCTCGCGCAGCACCTTCTCCGCTCGCTCGGTGCGAACGCCGACCACGATGCGATCCGGGTGCATGGTGTCCTGAACCGCGAACCCCTCCCGCAGGAACTCGGGGTTCCAGGCCAGCTCGGCCTGCCCACCGGCGGGCGCGAGGCGGGTGAGCTTGTCCGCGAGCCGCTCGGCGGTGCCGACGGGCACGGTGGACTTGCCCACGACCAGGCACTGGCGGTCGAGGAACGGGGCGAGGGACTCGATCGCGTTGTCCATGTACGTGACGTCCGCAGCATATTCGCCGCGTTTCTGGGGAGTGCCTACGCAGACGAAGTGCACGTCGCCGAAGGCGGCGGCTTCCTCGTACGAGGTGGTGAAGCGGAGGCGGCCGGATTCGAGCCCGCGGCGGAGCACAGGCTCGAGCCCGGGCTCGTGGATCGGGAGCTCCCCTTGGTTGAGGCTGCGGATCTTGTCGGCGTCGATATCAAGGCCCAGGACGTCGAATCCGAGATCAGCCATGCACGCCGCATGGGTGATGCCCAGGTATCCGGTCCCGATCACC
Organism: Nonomuraea sp. NPDC003201; assembly: GCF_053590415.1. Lineage (NCBI taxonomy): Bacteria > Bacillati > Actinomycetota > Actinomycetes > Streptosporangiales > Streptosporangiaceae > Nonomuraea > Nonomuraea sp. NPDC003201. The sequence goes on along the minus strand of NZ_JBSFTC010000035.1, from coordinate 4,638 downwards.
GTGAGGCGATATGGCACGAGTGAGCTCCTTTCGATCGCGCAGGCATGCTACCGGCCCTAGCTACCTCGTACGTGCCACCTGCACCTCTTCGCAAACCGTACCGACTAGTAACAAGAAGGTCGGACCGAGGCCAAAAGGCGCGGTCCTCGCTCGGGGGCGCTACGCGCGGAGGGCTCGGGCTGTGACGTTGGGGGGCGCCACCCCCAAACCCCAGCTAAAACCCGCTTCGCCGACTCGTTGAGTGCGCGAGCCATAAAGAGAAGCACGGCCAAGGGCAACGTGCTGAGGCCACCACGAGGTCCTGTTCGTGAGCTCAGGGGGATGGGACCGGTCCGAGCTCAGTCCTTTGCCACGAGACCGACGTCGAACCGCACCTCGACCTCATCGCTCAGCTTGAGCGCGCCGAAGAACGCGGAATACGGTCGAATCCCCCACCGGGACTGCACGATGGCCGCCGAGCCCCGTACGCGGTCATCGGCGACCATGCCCTGGACCGTCACCAGCCGGGTCACCCCGACGATGGTGAGGTCGCCCTCGACGTGGAACGACTCCGCGGTCCCGTCGACCCGCGTCGATCGGAAGGTGATCGTCGGATGGCGGTCGGTGTGCAGGATCTTCTCCCGGATGGTTCGCTCGATCTCCTCGCGGTCGGAGTCCGTGAGCGGCTTGATGCCGCCGGTCCCCGTCCGGACTTCGAGCGACCCCGCGTCGACCTCGATGGTCAGCGAGGAGTTGGCCGGGGCGGCGGTGTCGATTGTGGCGTCGCCGCTCCAGCGCGTGACCTCGATGGTGAGATCGTGGCCGGCCTTGGCGCCCAGTCCGGTGCGGGTCGTGTGGATGAGGAGCCGGCCGGAATCGGGTCCGAACGTGTAGCTACCAGCGGTAATGCTCACCTTGCCAGGCTAACTCGCACCACGCGTCCGCCTTCCCACCGAGGGGCGTGTCCGCCGCCCTGGCGAAAACTTACTGGCAGGTGGTGGAGATGCCGCCGCGTCCCCAGGTGCAGCCGTCGATCTTCTTGAGGTCGCTGCTCCGGTAGAGGCCGGCCGTGTCCCCGTCGTTGTTCCAGACGTACCACTTGCGACCCCAGTACAGGGTGGTCGAGGTGTTGCTTCCCTGGCCCGAGCGTACGGTCACTGATTTGCCGGGCTTGAGGGTGAAGCTGGGGAATCGGTACTTGTAGCCGGTCTCGTCCCGCAGGATCCAGTTCTCGAGCTGGATGTTTCGCCTGCTCATGTTGCGCAGCACCGCGTATTCGCCGTTGAGAGAGACGTTGCCGCCCCGGTCGGACCCTGGCGAGTCGTAGTAGACCTTGACGATCTGAACGATCGGGGTCGCGGCCTGGGCGGGTGTACCGGTCGACGGCAGGACCACGGCGGCGACGCCGATCGTTGCGAGGAGACGCTTGAGCACTGCGGGCTCCATATGGCTAGAGATGGAACGTGACATCAGTGGGACGACTGCTGTGGTTGCCGGGTTGGCGATCAACGGCGTCCGCATCCGGCCAATCTCGCGAAAGGCGCTCCGCGTCCGGCTCCGGCTTGCGTAAGGCGCTCCGCGTCCGGCTGTCTTGCGTAAGGCGCTCTGCATTCGGCCATGTCGCGAATGTCCCGCATGTCCCTATGTCACCATGCGCCACCATTTGCACACTCTTGGCAGATCAACTACGGTCCCTGACTACTGTCAGCCGCGCATGTGTGGAGTGATCAAGTGAAGAACCGTAGAACGGGGACCGGCGCCGCCCTCACCGCAGCCGTGACCGTGGCCGTCCTGGGCTTCACCACCGCGTCACCGGCCTACGCGTCCCCCGGCACCCCGACTCCCACCCCCACCCCGTCCCCCTCGTCCTCCGTCGCCGCAACACCCAAGGGGCTCTTCACGCCTCTGAAGTACCAGCTCAACCTCAAGGGCCAGCGCCAGGAGACCAACTACTTCTGCGTCCCCGCCTCGTCGTCCATGAGCCTGTCGACTTTCGGCGTCAACGTCAGCCAGTCGACCCTCGCCAAGAAGATGAAGACCACGGCCGCCGCCGGAACCAAGGGCGTGAACGCGCTGCCGGTGGTCAACGCCTACCTCAAGTCGCGCGGCTACAAGGTCACGAGCCCCACCGACGCGGACGGCAACGCGGTCGTGCTCATGAACCGGGTCTCCGGCAACATCGGGGACCTGCGCCGGGCGCCGGTGCTCGCGGTGTGGATGGAGCAGCTGCCCTGGAACAAGGGCAAGATCAAGGGCACCAGGGTCGGCCACGCCATCATCGCCTACGGTTACGACAAGACGGCGGGCACCGTCACCGTGTACGACCCGTGGAAGCCGACCGGCGGCACCCACACCATCAAGACCTCCGTCCTGGCCGCCATCCTCCAGCCGGGCGGCAACATGTACTACATCTCCAAGCTCTGAGGCGACGCGGGCGGGCCGTGCGCCCAAGGCCGGGAGCGGAAGGGGTACGTACGGGATGAGCGGGGACCCCGCGACCGGGATGCTGCATCACGTCGAGATCTGGGTGCCCGACCTGCCGCGAGCCGTCGCGAGCTGGCAGTGGCTGCTGGAGGCGCTCGGCTACACCCTGTACCAGGACTGGGAGCACGGCCGCAGCTGGCGGCTGGGGGCCACGTACCTGGTGCTGGAGCAGTCGCCCGCCCTCAGCGCCGGCCGGCACGACCGCTGCCGCCCCGGGCTGAACCATCTGGCCTTCCACGTGGGAAGCCGCGCCGAGGTGGACGCGCTGGCCGAGCGGGCGCCCGCGAACGGCTGGACGCTCATGTTCCCCGATCGCCACCCGTACGCGGGCGGGGAGCGGCACTACGCGGCCTATCTGGAGGATGGGGACGGCTTCGAGATCGAGCTGGTCGCGCTCGGCGCCTCAGGGTGACCAGGGGTTCCGGTAAGAAGCGAGCGGCACTGCCCAGGTCACCATCACGACCCTGTCGGGGTCGAAGGCGGCGGTCGCCCGCGTTCTGGCAGGCCGAAGCCACTCAGCGCAGTACGGCCGTCATCAGGTCGGCGCCCAGCGCCATCAGATCGGGGAGATTGAGGGTGTGACGGACGTACCGACCGTGCCGCCGGGCCGTGAGCAGGCCCGCGCGGCGCAGGACAGCGAGGTGGCGGGAAACCTCCGGGGGTGAGAGTTCCCAGGCGTGGGCCAGTTCACCGGTGGTGTGCGGGCCGCGGGCCAGGGTGCGCAGCAGCCGCAGCCGTACCGGATGTGCGAGTGCCTCCAGCCGTAGTGTGACCGTTTCCAGCGATATCGGCTCTGATGGACCTGCCTCGGCCACGGGGTACTGCACCACTGGCTGCCACCCGGGCGCGTGGACCACCACCAGGTGCGGGTGGCCGAAGACGCTGGGGAGGAAGGTGACCCCGGTGTCGTGGGCGGCGGTCGCCTTGTCCTGCAGTTTGTCCAGGATGATGCAGTTGCCGTCCTGTGCCAGGGTGACGGCGCTGGAGACCGATGCGAGCGCCGCCTCGATGCCCTGGCGCTTCAGCAGGTCGTTCTTCACGCGCAGGTCGGTGGCGAGTCGCACGGCGACGCCCGCCCAGGCGGCGTCGAAGAAGGCCTCGGCGCACTGTTCGAGGGTGTGGCGCACCCGCGCCCGCACGGCGGCCGGGTCCGTGAGCAGCCGTTCCGCGAAGGCCTCTTGGAGCGCGCCGCGGGCCTGGGCCAGGTCCAGGGCCCGCTCGCGCGCCGTCGCGTCGGTGAGCGGCGACGGCGCGGCGAAGTGGACCCGGTTGCTGCCGCACGTGGTGATGAGCGCGGCGGTCACATAGGTTTCATCGTCGATCCGGTCCACATCGTCCAGTTCCTCGGCGAGGGTCGGCCGAGGACGAGCGGGGACCAGAAAGTCGGCTCGTGAGGAACGCCAGAGGAACTCCGCCTCCCGCAACCGCTCGGCCAGCTCCGGCCGCAGCCCAGCCCAGACGTCCCCGGCCCAGCCGGCGAGCTGCGGGTGATGCCCGGGTTCGGCCAGCACGTGCAGCATCGCGGTCAGCTCGGCCAGCGGGGAGGCGGCGAACCGCAGTCGCCCGGACGGCATCCCGCTGATGTCGATCCTCAACGTCATCCCCTCATCATCGCTGGTCGGATGGCCGACGACCGCGTCGGTTGACGGTGTCCGTCAACCGACACAGTCGGCCCGGCGGCCGAACGCACTGTTGACGCCATGGCAACCACCACCAAGATCCGGCCCCGCGCCCTCGTCCGTGCCTCCGGAGGCCCCCGCTATGCCGTCGCTCTGGGCGTGGACGCGCTCGGCACCGGCCTGCTGCGGCCCTTCCTGCTGCTCTACGGGGTGACTGTGCTGAGGCTGTCCGCGCCGGCCACCGGCATCGCCATGACGGTGGGCGTCGTCGTGGGTCTGGTGTGCATGCCCGCGGTGGGCCGATGGTTGGACCGGGGCGCACGCAGCACGGTCGTGGCGGCGTCGATGCTGGTGCGGGTGCTGGGCGTGGCGCTGCTGCTGGCCACCCCGGCGGGGAACGTCTGGCTGTTCGCGACGGCGGCGCTCTTCCTCGGCATCGGCAACCAGGCATGGCCGGCCGCCCACGCAGCTCTCGTGGCCACGGTCGCCCACGGCCGGGAACGCGACGCCGCTCTCGCGGGAGGCCGCGCCCTGCGCAACGCCGGCCTGGGCGCGG
>NZ_JBSFTC010000034.1:0-66642 GCF_053590415.1 Nonomuraea sp. NPDC003201 | reverse complement strand
TCGGGCGCCCGCGACCAGCGGGCGCCCGCTCCGTTGTTATGAATCACGGATCGGCACCGATCTCTCCTGAGAGAGCGCTCTCTCTCCTACTGGAGGTACCGTGTTCCGAGCCAGACACCCGTTATGGGTGGCTCTTTCCCTGGTCGCCGCCCTGATCGTCGCACCACGGGCGGCCGTGGCCGCCGACCCTCTCACGATCACCGATTTCGAGTCGGACAGCGTTCCCTCAGGCGTGTACGCCTGGGGCAACGACGCGGCCTCGACCCCCACGCTCACGACCGAGCCCGGCCCCGGCAGGCCGGGAGCCCCGGCGGCCAACCGGGTGCTCAAGTCGGTCTACACCGTGAGCCAGTGGGGCGGCTGGTCGCACGATCTGGCCGCCACCCAGGACTGGTCCCCGTACGAGGGCTTCTCCTTCTGGGTGAACGGCGCCGCCTCGGGCCAGAAGATCTTCTTCGAGATCAAGGACGGCGGCGGCGGGGCGGGCGCCGCCGAGTTGTTCGAGTCGTCGTTCACCGACGACACGGCGGGCTGGCGGCAGGTGAAGGTGCCGTTCGGGAGCTTCACCAGGCGCGCCGACTACCAGCCCGGCGGCGCGCCGTCCGACGGTGAGCTGGACCTGGTCGCCATGTGGGGCTACTCCATGCGCCTCCCGGCCTCCTCCCGGGGCACGCTGGAGTGGGACCAGGTCGAGCTCTACGGGACCGCTCCCCCGCGCCCGGTCAGGCTGTCCACCGACCGGCCCGTCTACCCGGTGAACGAGAAGGGCGAGGCCAAGGTCAACGTCACCGTCGCCACCGCCGACGGCCGCCCCCTGCCCGCCGACCTGGCCGTCTCCTACAGGACCGGTACGGGCACCGCGACCCCCGGCGGCGACTACACGCCCGTCGAAGGCACGCTGACGTTCCCCGCGGGCACGGCGTCCGGGGCCGCCAAGGCGTTCACGGTCAGGACGCTGAAGGACGGCCAGGACGAGGTCGCCGAGACCATCCCGATCGAGCTGTCCGGCACGGGCACCAGGCCCCCGGCCGAGGCCCCGGTGGTCGTGATCAACGCGCACGGCCTCCCCTACCTGAACCCCCGCAAACCGATCAAGGAACGCGTCGCCGACCTGATCGGGCGGATGACGCTGGACGAGAAGATCGGGCAGATGACGCAGGCCGAGCGCGGCGCGCTGGGCAAGCAGAGCGACATCGCCACGTACGTGCTCGGCTCCCTGCTGTCGGGCGGCGGCTCCACCCCCTCGTCCAACACGCCGCGGGCCTGGGCCGACATGATCGACGGTTTCCAGCTCCAGGCGCAGCGGACCCGGCTCCAGGTGCCGCTGATCTACGGCGTGGACGCCGTGCACGGCCACAACAACGTGGTCGGCGCGACGATCTTCCCCCACAACGTGGGCCTGGGCGCCACCCGCGACCCCGACCTCGTCGAGCGGGCGGGCGAGATCACCGCCCGCGAGGTCAAGGCCACCGGCATCCCCTGGGACTTCGCGCCGTGCCTGTGCGTGTCGCGCGACGACCGGTGGGGGCGGGCCTACGAGTCGTTCGGGGAGGACCCGGCGCTGGTGTCGCGGATGGCCACGGTCATCGACGGCCTGCAGGACAACGGGGTGCTGGCCACGGCCAAGCACTACGTCGGCGACGGCGGCACCGCGTACGGCTCCTCGACCAGCGGCGACTACACGATCGACCAGGGGGTCACCAAGGTCGGCCGCCAGGAGCTGGAGGCGGTCCATCTGGCGCCGTTCGTGGAGGCGGTCAAGCGCGGCGTGGCCACCGTCATGCCGTCGTTCTCCAGCGTCGACTTCGGTGACGGCCCGCTCAAGATGCACGCCCACAAGGAGCTGATCACGGACGTGCTCAAGGGCCGGCTGGGCTTCAAGGGGTTCGTGATCAGCGACTGGCAGGCCATCGACCAGATCCCCGGCGACTACCCGAGCGACGTGCGCACCTCCGTCAACGCCGGGCTCGACATGATCATGGTGCCGTACGCCTACCCGGCCTTCGAGAGCACGCTGAAGGCCGAGGTCGAGGCCGGGCGCGTGCCGGTCGGCCGGGTGGACGACGCGGTCGCCAGGATCCTGACCCAGAAGTTCCGGCTGGGGCTGTTCGAGCGCCCGTACGCCGACCGATCGGGGATCGACGACGTCGGCTCGGCGGCGCACCGGGCGGTCGCGCGCACGGCGGCGGGCAGGTCGCAGGTGCTGCTGAAGAACGACGGCGGCCTGCTCCCCCTGCGCCGCGACGCCAGGATCTACGTGGCCGGCTCGAACGCCGACGACATCGGCAACCAGACCGGCGGCTGGACGATCAGCTGGCAGGGCTCGTCCGGGCCGATCACCCCCGGCACCACGATCCTGTCGGGCATCCGCTCCCGCGCGTCCTCCGTGACGTACTCGCGCGACGCCTCGGCCGACCTGGCCGGACACGACGTGGGCGTCGTGGTGGTGGGCGAGACCCCGTACGCCGAGGGACAGGGGGACGTGGGCCGCGCCGGGCGCACGCTGGAGCTGTCGGCCGCCGACCGGGCCGCGATCGACAAGGTGTGCGGGGCGATGAAGTGCGCGGTCCTGGTCGTCTCCGGGCGTCCGCTGCAGCTCGGCGACCTGTCGGGCGTCGAGGCCGTGGTGGCCTCCTGGCTGCCGGGCACCGAGGGCGCGGGGGTGGCCGACCCGCTGTTCGGGGCGGTGCCGTACACGGGGCGGCTGCCGTTCACCTGGTTCCGCTCGGTGGCGCAGCTGCCGATCAACGTGGGTGACGCGGCGTATGACCCGCTCTGGCCTTACGGGTGGGGGCTGCGCACCGACCGGGCCCGCGACCGGCTCAAGGCGGCGCGCGACCGGCTCGCCTCCGGCGACGGCTTCTCCAAGGCCGCGTCGTCGCTCCTCGCGCTGCCCGCGCGCGCCTGGAACGCCGACGGGTCCGTACGTGACGCGCGGGCCGTCCTGGGCGCCCTGGGCACGGCCGCGACGCTGCTCGAACGGTCGAAGACGGACGCGTACACCGTGGACGACGCCGTCGTGTCGGTGGCCAGGGACCTCGCGCAGAGCGCGGGCAGGTGGCCCGACCTGCAGGCGGCGGCCGACCACGAGCTGGCGGCGGGCAACCTGAGGAAGGCGGTGGACCTGCTGGCCCAGGCCGCCCGCTGAGGTCAGGAGGGGCTGTCCCCGCCAGGGCGGGGGCAGCCCCTCACGTCAGTCGCGGCACAGGCAGAACGGGTGTCCGGCCGGATCCAGGAACACCCGGAAACTGCCGTCCTCGCTCGGCTGGTGCTCGTGCTTGGTCGCGCCGATCTCGATCACCTGCTTCTCCGCCTCGTCCATGTCGACCACCGTCACGTCGAGGTGGAACTGCTGGGGGCGCTCCGGATCCGGCCAGGTGGGCGGCCGGAAGTCGGGCGCGAGCTGGAAGGCCACCCGCTTGGGAGCCCCGCCGTCGCTCACCACCACCCACTCGTCATCGGCATAGGTGACGGGCCATCCCAGCAGCCGGGAGTAGAACTCGGCCAGCGCCCTGGGGTCGGGACAGTCGAGCACGACAGTGCGGAACTCCGCGATGCCACTCACGCGATTCACCTCTCAGATTCGTTCTGCGGGCAGGTCTTCGTTTTGCGGGCACATCCGCAGACGAGAATGGATGCCATGGCTGCCAACTCGTACATGGTGCCGCTCGGCACCCCAGCACCCGCCTTCGACCTGACCGCCATCGACGGCGGCAGTGTCTCACTCGCGGATCTCAAAGGCTCGCCCGCCACTCTGGTGGTCTTCCTGTCCAACCACTGCCCGTATGTGCGCCACATCGAGAAGGGCCTCGGCGCCTTGGCCGCCGACTACGGCGCCAGGCTTTCCATCGTCGCGATCAGCAGCAACGACAGCGTGAACTACCCGGACGATGATCCGACACACCTGGCGGAGCAGGCGGCGCGGGCCGGGTTCGCGTTCCCGTACCTGCTGGACGACACCCAGGAGGTCGCCAGGGCCTACCGGGCGGCGTGCACGCCGGACTTCTTCCTGTACGACGCGCACCTGCAGCTCGTCTACCGCGGCGAGTTCGACGGCGCCAGGCCGGGCAACTCGGTGCCGGTGACCGGCGAGTCGCTGCGCGCGGCCATCGACGCCGTGCTCGAGGGAGAGCCGGTGCCCGGGGAGCAGAACCCGTCGCTCGGCTGCGGCATCAAGTGGAAGCCGGGCAACGCGCCCGCGTGATCCGGTTCCGGCCCCGCTCACCGGGCGGTGCCCAGCCGAGCAGCACCGGGACGCGGTGACGGCCGACCGACCTCGGCAAGCCAGCCTGGGGTGCCCCGCTGCCTGCCCCCGGCAGTCACCTGGTCGGCCCTGGCGGTGGGGTGGGGGCGGCGGCCAAGGAGGCGTGCGAGGGCGCCGCGGCCGCGAGAGGGTGGCACGCATGCTCGCCGGGTTCGACGTGCTCGAACCCGGCGGCACCCGCGTGGCGGAGCCCGCGGGCGGCGAGTGGGCGTGCCGCTCAGGCGCCGGCGGCGCTGACGGCGGGCGGGAGGGCCAGCAGCAGTTCGTGCGGCTCGCCGCCGTCCCAATGGCGGATCAGCTGGTTGCCCCCCTCGCCGGGGTCGAAGCTCTCGCACCCCAGGGGCCCGTAGCAGCCCGCCTGGTCCAGCATGAGGATCAGCGGATCGTCCTCGGGCAGGCTGGCCGCGTAGGCGGCGGTGTCGAGGAGAGCCAGGGCCAGCCTGGCGTTGCGACCGCCGTCCTTGGACTCCACGCGGTCGAGGCGGCGCCGGGCTTGGGCACGGAGGTACTCGGCGAGCGATTCGGACCTACTCACGACAAACCTTCTTCGATCACGTACATACGGCTACGACATCATCACGCAAGGTGACGGTTTTTCGTGGGACGTTTGCCAACTCCAGCCAGTCGCCACCCCGTGCATCACTGACTTTGGGGCGCAGTGCATCATTTGTTGCATGACTGCGTTCGACGACCTGTATGCCGCCAACGCGAGGTTTGCCAAGAAGTTCGGAGACTCCGGCCTCACCGGCCGCGCCGGCCGTGGGCTGGCCGTCGTGACCTGCATGGACTCCCGCATCGACCCGCTCGGCCTGCTGGGCCTGAAGCCCGGCGACGCCAAGATCCTGCGCAACGCGGGCGCCCGGGTGACGGACGACGTCCTGCGCACCCTGGTGCTGGCCGTCTACCTGCTCGGCGTGGAACGCGTGCTCGTCATGCCCCACACGGACTGTGGCATGGCCAAGGTCACCGACCCGGATGTCCACGCCCTCACCCAGGAACGCGGGGTGGACACCCGCAGCCTGGAGTTCCACACGGTCCCCGACCAGACCGAGGCGCTCCGCCACGACCTCACCCGCATCAGGACCAGCCCGTTCCTGCCGGAGGGCATGCCGATCGCGGGAGCCATCTACGACGTCCGCACGGGCCGGCTGACGCCTGCCGCGTTCTGAAAGAATTCATCTGACCTGAGTGGTGCCCGGTTGTGCGGCCGTACAACATGACCGGGCGCCCCTGACCCGCCCTGGGCGCGTGCGAGAGGTCGCGCTTTGGGCGATCTGAGCTCTCCCCCCGTCCCCGACGGCACGAGCGCGGACGACTTCGTGGGGGCACTGCGCCGGTTGCGGTTGTGGGCGGGCTCGCCGTCGATGCGACGTCTGTCCGGGCTCGGTGGAACCAAGGTCGTCTCGGGGACCGCAGTCGCCGTCATTCCCCCGAGCACGATCTCGTACGCGCCGGCGGGGTCGGGGCTGCCCAAGCTGCCGCGCCTGGAGTTCGTGGAGGCGTCCGTCGCCGCCTGCCTGGCGGCCTGCGCTTGTCCGGAGGGGGACATACGGGAGCAGGTGGAACACTGGCGCACGATCTGGCGCCACTTATCCCTCCCCTCCCATCCCCCAGCCCGCACATCAAGGCCCTTGAAACGACCCGAGCGGCCCGCGCATCCAAAGTCAGGACCCTCGCAGCCGAGCAGTCCGCACACCACGGCCCTTGAGACGACCCGAGCGGCCCGGACATCGTCACCCTGGGACAACCCGAGCGGCCCGCACAAAGGCCCTGAGAACCTTCAGCGAGGAGCCCGCGGCGCACGCGTAGCGATCTGGAGCCCGCTCCGCGTGTCAGAGCCCCGAGAGGCCGCGCTTAGCCGCGACCCGGCGTACCACTCCAGGAGATAGCCAAACGGCCCTGGATGGCGCCTCAGAGCCGCGCGCGCATGCCTCAGGAACTCCCCCGACCGTTCACAGCGAGCTCACCAGCCACCCTGGGCACCCCAGGCGGTCTCTCCCTGAGCGCGGTGGGGGCCTCCCAGACTCCCGCCGCGCACCCAACCTCACCGCACGACAGAGCAGCTCCATGTCCTCGCCGGACGACAGAGCAGCTCCACGTCCTCGCCGGACGACAGAGCAGCTCCACGTCCTCACCGGACGGCGGAACAGCTAGGCGTCGATGTGGTCGCGGTCGACCTCGGCGGCGCTGTTGACGATGAACTCCCGCCGAGGCGCCACCTCGCTCCCCATGAGCAGGTTGAAGATGGCCTCGGCTTCCTCGACGTCCTCGATGCGGACCCGGCGCAGGACGCGGTGGCGCGGGTCCATGGTCGTCTCCGCCAGCTGGTCGGCGTCCATCTCGCCCAGACCCTTGTACCGCTGCACGGGGTCCTTCCACCGCTTGCCCCGGCGTTCGAGATCACGCAGCACCTTCTGCAGCTCGGCGTCCGAGTAGCAGTAGATGTACTTCTCCTTGCCCCGCCCGGGGTTGGTCAGCTCGATGCGGTGCAGCGGCGGCACGGCGGCGAACACGCGCCCCGCCTCCACCATCGGCCGCATGTAGCGGTGGAACAGGGTCAGCAGCAGGCAGCGGATGTGGGCACCGTCCACGTCGGCGTCGGCCATGAGGATGACCTTGCCGTAGCGGGCGGCCTCGATGTCGAACGAGCGCCCGGACCCGGCCCCGACGACCTGGATGATGGCGGCGCACTCGGCGTTCTTGAGCATGTCGCTCACGGACGCCTTCTGGACGTTGAGGATCTTGCCCCGGATCGGCAGCAGCGCCTGGAACTCCGAGTCGCGGGCCAGCTTGGCCGTGCCAAGGGCCGAGTCACCCTCGACGATGAACAGCTCGCTGCGGTCGATGCCGTCGCTGCGGCAGTCGACCAGCTTCGCCGGGAGCGCCGAGCTTTCCAGCGCGGTCTTGCGCCGCTGGTTGTCGCGGTGCTCGCGGGCCGCGATGCGGGCCTTGGCGGCGGCGACGATCTTCTCGAGCACGGCACGCAACTGCTGCTTGAAGCCGCGCGGCGGGTTGGTGAACAGCTCCCTCAGCTCACGGGAGACCACGTGGGAGACGATGCGGGTGGCCGCCGAGGTGCCGAGCACCTCCTTGGTCTGGCCCTCGAACTGCGGCTCCGGCACCCGGACCGTGACCACGCCGGTCAGGCCCTCCGAGATGTCGTCCTTGGTGACAGGGTCGTCGGCGTTCTTCAGCAGGCGCGTCTCGCGCAGCAACTCGTTGACCGTGCGCACCAGGCCGCGCTCGAACCCGGTCAGGTGCGTGCCGCCCTTGGGGGTGGAGATCACGTTGACGAACGAGCGGACGGTCGACTCGTAGCTCTTGCCCCAGCGGATCGCCACGTCGACGGCCAGCTCGCGCTGCACCTCGGTGGGCGTCATGTGGCCCTGGTCGTCGAGGACCGGCACGGTCTCGTGGAAGTGGCCCAAGCCCTGCAGCCGCAGCACCTCGCACACGGCCTCGTCGCGGGCCAGGAACTCGGTGAACTCGGAGATGCCGCCGTCGAAGCGGAACTCCTCCTCGGTGCGCTCCTCGTGCCTGCTGTCGAAGACGGCCAGCGTCAGGCCGGGCACCAGGAACGCGGTCTGCCGCAGGCGCACGTGGATCTCGTCGAGCGAGACCTCGGCGTCGGGCAGGAAGATCTGCTTGTCGGCCCAGAAGCGCACGCGGGTGCCGGTGACGTTCTTGGGGAGCTTGTCGCCGATGCGCAGGCCGGACTTCTTCTTGAACTTCGCGGTGGGCCCGGGGCCGTCGAAGACGCCGGGGACGCCGCGGCGAAAGCTGATCTCGTGTATCTGGCCGTCGAGGTCGACCTCGACGTCCACCCGCGAGGACAGGGCGTTGACCACGGAGGCGCCGACGCCGTGCAGGCCACCGGAGGCGGCGTAGGCGCCACCGCCGAACTTGCCGCCCGCGTGCAGCTTGGTGTAAACGAGCTCGACCCCGGCCAGACCGGACTTGGGCTCGATGTCGACGGGGATGCCCCGGCCGTTGTCGCGCACCTCGATCGAGCCGTCGGCGTAGAGCTCGACCTCGATCCGGTCGCAGTGCCCCGCGAGCGCCTCGTCGACGCCGTTGTCCACGATCTCCCAGAGGCAGTGCATGAGCCCGCGGCTGTCGGTGGACCCGATGTACATACCAGGGCGCTTGCGAACTGCTTCCAGGCCATCAAGCACCGACAGGTGACGAGCCGTGTAACCCGCCTCCACTAGCGTCACTCCAGCTCCCCTGGTCTAGGCATCGAACACGTGTGCGTAGCTTACCGTTCTTCCCACACGCGCGCGTACAAGCTTGCCATGCCGACACGTTTGCTGTTACCAACCGGCTGATCGTCATTACTTTGGGACACATTCCGCTCTGGGCGTAGAGAGGGGGAGGTTGGGAACGTCCACGTCCGGTTAGATGTTGTTCCAAGTGACTGACGCCAGATCCTCGCTTCGGCGGGGGTGACCCGAAAGGCGATACGTGACTGGAGCTCTCGCCCCCGTTAAGCCGCTGACGGCCCTCGACCGCTGCGACCGCTGCGGTGCCCAGGCCTACATTCGCGCGACCCTGCCTGTGGGTGGGGAGTTGCTGTTCTGCGCCCACCACGGGCGTCAGCACATCGCAGCGCTGCGCGAAAAGGGTGCCGACATCCTGGACGAGTCGGCTCGACTCAGCGAAACCCCTTCAAATGCCCCCAACGACGAGCGCTGACGCAGCGCCTGTCGTGCTGAGATAACCACATATAGCGACAACGCAGAACGGCGACCCCGGCACCGCCCGGGGCCGCCGTTCTGCGTTCAGTCACTCGGGTATGCCCGGAGACACGCCGTCATGCGCGGAGAACGGGGTTTATACGAGTGGAACGGCTGATGCACACACAGACGCGCGACTTCGCAGGCAGACCGGCCACATCGCAGGCAGACGCGCGACTTCGCGACAGACACGCCGCTTCGCAGGCAGACACGCCGCTTCATGGGCAGGCACGCCGCTTCATGAGCAGGCACGTGACTTGGCAGGCACGCCGCTTCACGCTGTTTCACGGGCAGACGCGTGATTTGGCAGGCAGACGCGCGACTTCTCAGGACGCCAGAGCCCCAGAGCGGCCACCGGGATCGATGACGACGCGGTCGTGCCCAAAGCAGCGGCCGTGCCCAAAGCGACAGTGGGCCGGTCAGCGGACCCGATAGTGGTACCGGTCCACGATCTCGAATCCCTCACCACGGTAGAGAGCCTGCGCGGCCAGGTTCGGGGCCGTGGTGACCAGGTAGGCGGATTTCGCATCCGCATGCCGCACGAGCGCCCTGATGACCGCACGAGCCAGTCCTCGCCGGCGGGCCTGGGGCAGGGTGGCCATGCAGTAGATCCCGAGCGTGTCGCTCTGCGGGGACGCCTCGTCCCGAGGGCCACCGTACGTGCCGGCCTGGGGCACGGCCCGGCCGACGGCCAGCGCCACGCCGTCCTCCTCGAACGCCGCGTACCAGGCGGGCACCCCGGTGCAGATGCGCTCCGCCTCCTCGAACCCGGTGCCGTAACGACCGTCCACGGCCCACCACGTCTCCAGCCAGCCCTGCCACGGCCAGTGCTCGATCCTCACCTGGTACCGGGGCGGAGGGCCAGCGGGCGAGCCGGCCATGATGACGGTCGGATCGACCAGCTCATAGCCTCTCCGCTCCAGCTCCTCGTCCAGCCCCGGTGTGGCGTTCGGCCCCAGCGAGAAGACGCAACGCACCCCGCGCTCCCCGTAGAAGGCCTCCGCCGCCTCGATCGCCCCGTCCAGGTCGGCGGGCTCGTCCAGAGGGAGTACCGAGTTGGCCCGCTTGGTCACGCCACCGGCGTAACGAAGCACCCATCCGTCGTGAACGCGCTGCTCATAGGCGGGCCAGGCCTCATGGACAAGGAGGTCGAAATTCACCCGCGCAGCCTAGCCGACCCCCAAATACGCCTACCCTCCTGCCTGCCGGGCGCCGGTTGCCGGGGCTGAAGCCTCCCCAGAACGCTTCAACATCGTGCCGCAGGGCCGGGCCGACGCCGGAGCTGGACTCGCCGCCATGCCGGAGCCTGCGGCCGAGGCCGACGATTCGGCGAAGAACGTGGCCCAGGGGGCGCCGTTGCGGCGGCCGGCCATGACCACCCGGTGAGCGTCACCCTGGACAGGGCCCGGCCATGGTCGGCGGGTGGTGCCCGCTTGGGCCACCGTAAAAGATCGTGACGGGGACGGCGGGAGAGCCTCCGACCAGGAGCAATAAGGTTAGGGGTTGTGCTGATCCTGTTGCCGCCGTCCGAGGGGAAGGCGCCCGAGGGCAGCGGGCCGCCCGTCGGCGAGCTGTCCTTCCCCGCCCTCGACAAGGCCCGCAAGCGCGTGCTGAACGCGCTCGTACGGGCCTCCAAGCGCCGCGACGCCCTCGACGTGCTCGGCCTCACACCCGGGCTGGCGGGCGAGCTGGTCAAGAACGCCGCCCTCAAGACCGCCCCCACCCTGCCGGCCGCCGATCTCTACACCGGCGTCCTCTACGACAACCTCGGGCTGGGCACCCTCGACGACGAGGCGCGGAGGCGGGCGGAGGAGTCGGTGCTGATCTTCTCCGGCCTGTGGGGTGTGGTGAGAATCACAGATCTCATCCCGCCGTACCGGCTCTCGATGGGCGTCAATCTCCCGGTTCTCGGCGGGCTGGCCACGTTCTGGCGTCCGTTGATCGCCAAGGAGCTGGACCGGGTGCCGGGGCTGGTGGTGGATCTCCGTTCGTCCACGTACGCGAGCGCCTGGCAGCCTGGTGCGCGGTCGGTGACGGTACGGGTGTTCCGGGACGGCAAGGTCGTCAGCCACATGGCCAAGGCCACCCGGGGCGAGATCGCCCGAGCCCTTCTGCGGCACGACACCGCCCCGGACACCCCTGATGAGCTGGCCAAGACCCTCGATGCCCTGGGGTACACCATTGACCTGGCCGAGCCCGCCCGCGCCAACCGCCCCTGGACCCTCGACGTCCACGTCACCGACCCGGCGTAAGGACCGCGGCTACTGCCCATCGCCGGGAGCCGTTCAACGGCGGGCCCGCCCTGGTGATGCCACCTCTCGACGGTGACCGTCCGTAGCGACGACCCTCAGGCGGGGGTACGTCTCCACGCGCCGTGCCACAACGGGCGAGGCGGGGGCGGTGGGCGTGCGGTGGAGGTGCTGGGACTGCTGACCGTCGCTGGCACGGGGGCATACATCCGGGCTCGGGCGAGGCGGATGCGCCTGAGCCCGGGCGTGTCGGAGGCACGTTGCGGGCTGCGGGCCACAATCGTCGGTGCGGCGCCTTGGGCGTTTCGCACGGTCACCGGCTGCCCGGGCGTGTCGGAGGCACGTTGCAGGTCGCGGGCCACGATCGTCGGCGCAGCGCCTTGAGCGTTTCGGACAACCACGGGCTGCCCGGGCGTGTCGGAGGCACGTTGCGGGCTGCGGGCCACGATCGTCGGGGCAGCGCCTTGGGAGTTTCGCTCGATCGCGGGCTGCCCGGGCGTGTCGCACGGCCGCGACGCTGGATATGCGCGGCGTCAGCGATGCGACCCGGGGGCGCCCCCGTGGTGCGGGGGAGCGCGAACGAGCCGCCCGTGGTGCCGTGGGGGCGGTAGTGCGACAAGCCATCGACGCTGCAGCGGCGGTGCTGTCGGGGTGTGGCGGCGCGGCAATGGTGCAACTGAGGCGTTGGGGACTGCGAGAAACCACCGACGGCGCAGCGGCGGTGCCAGCGGCCGGTGCGGAGGGGCGGGGTGCAGCCGAGGTGCCAACGGCCGGTGTGGTGGGGCGGTGGCGGGGGCGCAACGGCGGTGCCATCGGCCGGTGCGGTGAGGCGGTGGAGGTGCAGTCGAGATGCCAACGGCGCGACGAGCGACCATGATCCAGCGGCGGTGCGGGGAGTACGGCAGAGCCGTCAGCGGTCCGGCGCGGCGTGCAGCAGCGCCGTCGGCTGGGTGGCGGGGCGTGGGGCAGTGCCGTCGGCTGGATAGCGGGCGTGCAGCAGAGCCGTCGGCTGGGTGGTGGCGGGGCGTGAGACCAGGGCCCGGCAGATGCGGGGTGGGATGGTGGGTGGGAATGCCGCCGCCCCGCGCGGAAGGACCGGGCGGGGCGGGGATTCGTGCGTGTTAGTCCAAGTAGTCCCGGAGGACCTGGGAGCGCGAGGGGTGGCGCAGCTTGGACATGGTCTTCGACTCGATCTGGCGGATGCGCTCACGGGTGACCCCGTAAACCTTGCCGATCTCGTCCAGCGTCTTCGGCTGCCCGTCGGTGAGACCGAAGCGCATCGAGACGACGCCCGCCTCCCGCTCCGACAACGTGTCGAGAACGGAGTGCAGCTGCTCCTGGAGCAGCGTGAAGCTGACGGCGTCGGCTGGGACGATGGCCTCGGAGTCCTCGATGAGGTCGCCGAACTCGCTGTCGCCCTCCTCACCCAGCGGGGTGTGGAGAGAGATGGGCTCACGGCCGTACTTCTGGACCTCGACGACCTTCTCGGGCGTCATGTCCAGCTCGCGGGCCAGCTCTTCCGGCGTGGGCTCGCGGCCCAGGTCCTGCAGCATCTGCCGCTGGACGCGGGCCAGCTTGTTGATCACTTCGACCATGTGGACCGGGATGCGGATGGTCCGCGCCTGGTCGGCCATGGCACGCGTGATCGCCTGCCGGATCCACCACGTGGCATAGGTGGAGAACTTGTAGCCCTTGGTGTAGTCGAACTTCTCGACGGCCCTGATCAGACCCAGGTTGCCTTCCTGGATCAGGTCGAGGAAGAGCATGCCACGGCCGGTGTAGCGCTTGGCCAGCGAGACCACGAGCCGGAGGTTGGCCTCCAGCAGGTGGTTCTTGGCCCGGCGACCGTCCTCGGCGATCCACTCCAGCTCGGCCTTGACGTCGACCGGCAGCCCTTCGGTCTCCCCGCCGCCGAGCTGCTCCTCGGCGAACAGGCCCGCCTCGATGCGCTTGGCGAGCTCGACCTCCTGCTCGGCGTTGAGCAGGGGGACCTTGCCGATCTGCTTGAGGTAGTCCTTGACCGGGTCGGCGGTGGCACCGGCGGCGGCCACCTGGGCGACCGGGGCGTCATCGTCGTCGTCGGACAGGATGAGGACCTCGTCCTCGGTCTTCTGGACCGCGGCGACCTCGGAAGGCTTGGGCTCGGCGTCGGACTCGTCGTCGGACTCCTCCTCACCTTCGGAGTCGGAGTCCTCGCTCACGATCTCGTCGTCCTCGACGTCGATATCCTCAAGGTCCTCCAGCTCCACGTCGCCGTCGAGCTCGATGTCCTCGTCGTCGTCGGCGTCGGCCCGGGACTCGGGCTTCGGCTTGGTCTCGGCAGGCCCAGCGCTCTTCGGCTCGGCCTTCTTGGCGGCGGCGGGAGCCGCGGCCTTCTTCGCCGCCGGAGCGGCCTTCTTGGCAGGGGCCGCCTTCTTGGCGGCCGGCTCGGCTTCAGCGGTGCCCACGACCGCGGTCACGGTCTCGGGCTGCTGCTCTTTGGCGGCCGCTGCCGTCTTGGTCTTGACGGGGGCAGCGGTGCGGCGCTTTGCTGGACCACGAGACTTCTTCGGCGCAGCCGAATCCGCGGCGGTCACGACCACGGTCACGCCCTCTTTGCTGAGGTTCCGCAAGAACGCGGCGGCGTGCGACATGGGGATGTCCGCCTCCTCAAAGGCCTGACGGACATCCTCAGACTCGAGGAAACCCTGCGAGCGCCCACGCTCGAGCAGTCGCTGAATGACGGGCTCGTTCAGCTCTTGTGGCTTCGAGCGAGTCGAACTTGCAGGCGACACGAACACCTCTCGAACGAACGCGTGGCGACTATGGACCCAGATGCCCGCTGGGGGGCTGTTGCCTCTCTCGGAGATCGGTGAGGCCGTGCGGACCGCGACGGACCTGCACAGCATTCTGGCACGACCCCGCGCTCCGTACGGCCACCTCCCGGCGGTTGACCTCCACCCTAGGCCGACCGAGACAGTAGTGCGTACGTAAGCGGGGCACTGATACCCGAAAGCAACCGTTATGACTGTTTCATTCAGTCACTCTTCGTGGCTGGCGGGACGTGAATTGCTAGCGCGGTAACGTCATCATCCTGTTCATATCCAGACAACATCCGGTCAACCAGGAAGTCCAGCAACATGTGCGGACTACTCACAACTTCAGGCGGAGCTTCGGTCACAACACTGCAAAGGTCTGCCAATCCGGCATCCAGCCCGCGCTTCCTGTTCTCGACGAGGCCGTCGGAGTAGAGCACGGCGGTATGGCCGGGCGGCACCACGAACCGGAACTGCCTGCGGCTGGTCGGCCAGCCTAGCGGAGTGCCGGGCTCGCCGTCGCACAGGATCGCCGTGCCCTGCGGCGAAACCAGGACGGGAGGCGGGTGGCCGGCCAGGGCCAGAGTGCCCTCGCCGGTGACCGGCTCCACGACCATGTACGCCAAAGTCGTGACCTGTTCTTCCTCTTCCGTGGCCTCGAAGACCCGGTCGAGCCCCGTCAGCACGGCCGCGGGCGGCGGGTTGGTCAGCGCCAGCGCCCGCATGGCGTTGCGGATGCGGCCCATGCCCGCCGCGGCCTTGACGCCCTTGCCCATGACGTCGCCGACGACCGCCGCGACCCGCCCGTCCTGCAGGACGAACGCGTCGTACCAGTCACCGCCGACCTGGACGTGGCGGCTGCCCGAGCGGAAGCGCTGGGCCAGCACCAGGCCCTTGATCACGGGCAGGCGGTCGGGCAGCAGGCTGCGCTGCAGCGTCTCGGCGGTGCGGTGCTCACGCTCGAACAGCGTGGCCCGCTCGACCGCCAGCGCGCACTGGCCGGCCAGCGCCTCCAGGAAGACGCCGTCCTCCTGGGAGATCTTCACCGGCCTCGTGAAGGAGAATCGGAGCGCTCCCAGAGCCCTCCCCGCCGCCAGCAGCGGCAGGCCCACCCAGGCCCGCTCGTCGCCGTGGGTGATGAAACCTGCCAGGATCTCCTCGTCGTCGCCCGCCTCGAGCAGCTGGGCCTTCAGCGACTCGGGCGACTCGGCGAAGACCGGACGGCGGCTGTTGACGGCCATGGTCATCACGTTGGAGTGGGACAGCGGGATCTCGTCACCCGTGATCCCGGAGGCCTCCATGATGCCCTCGCCGTTGATCAGCTTGAGCGCCGCGCGGTCGGGGTCGAGCAGCGCCACGGCCGAGCGGTCGGCGGCCAGGGCCGTGCGGCCCACGTCGATGATGACCTGCACCACCTGCTCGACCGTCAGGGCCTCGGCCAGCTGGGCGGTGGCGCCCTGGAGCCGGGCCGTGCGCAGGGCGGCGGCGCCGAGCTGGTCGGTCAGCCGGCCGCGCATCTCCTCGGCCTCGCGCTGCGGGGTGACGTCGGTGTTGGCGCCGACCCACTCGACGACCCGGCCGTGCCTGATGATCGGCACGGCCCGTACCTCGAAGTGTCGGTAGCCGCTGGCCCGGGTGCGCACGCGGTAGTTCCACTCGAACATGGTGCGCCCGCGCAGCGCCTCCCTCCAGGCCTCCTCGGTCTGCTGGCGCTCCTCGGGGTGGACGACCTCCAGCCAGCCGTTGGCGAGGTATTCCTCCAGGCCCTGGCCGGTGATGGCGCGCCACTGGGGAGCGTCCTCGACGACCGCGCCGGTGGGGGAGGTGATCCAGACGAGCTGCGACTGGGCCTCGACGAGCGAGCGGTAGCGCTCCTCGCTGCGGCGCAGCGCCTCCTCGGTCTGGCGGCTCTCGGTCACGTCGAGCCCGACGAGCGCGATCGCGCGCAGCTCGCCCGCCGCCTCGTCGTGGACCGGCGAGAACGACAGCGACCAGTGCCTGGTGTCGCCCTCCGCCGTCCGCACGCGTACGCGGCCCTCGGTGACGGGCGCGTCGGTCTCGATGACGGCCTGCACGGCGTGGGTGATGATCTGACTGAGGTCGGCGGCCAGCACCTCGACCGGCAGCCTGCCGGCCATGCGCTCGGCG
This sequence comes from Nonomuraea sp. NPDC003201, assembly GCF_053590415.1. Classification (NCBI taxonomy): domain Bacteria; kingdom Bacillati; phylum Actinomycetota; class Actinomycetes; order Streptosporangiales; family Streptosporangiaceae; genus Nonomuraea; species Nonomuraea sp. NPDC003201. The sequence goes on along the minus strand of NZ_JBSFTC010000034.1, from coordinate 50,450 downwards.
GGCACGTTGACGACGTCGCTGAACACGTCGTTGACCCGCTGGATGCGGCCGTCGCCGTCGAAGAACGCGAAGGCGAACTCGGCCTCCGACAGCATGCCCTTGAACAGAGCGGAGTCCGAGATGTCCACATCCGACTCCCGGGGACGGGGAACGGAGGTCTCGGCACTCATGGTCCGCACCTCCGTCGCGTGCCAGGGTCTCCCACGCGGCACATCTCCATAACTGTGTATCGGCGTAGCGCAGCTCCGGGCGACCGGATTCTGCAGTACATCATCGGCGATGGGCATGTGTGGACGGAAGCCCCCGTCGCGGCCCGGTCGCCTTTAGGGTCTACGCATCCTGTCAAAGTCGCTCCACATTGCGCAGCAAGATCAGGTTACAGCGCTCGATCGCCGGGGCCGAGACCCCGGCCCCAACTACTTCGGCGCGCGCTTGGCCTCCTGCTTGAAGGCTCGCACTCGGGCCAGGCTGTCGGCGTCGACCACGTCGGCGACCGACCGGCTCGACCCCTCCTCGCCATAGTGTCCGGCCGCTTCCCGCCAGCCCGGCGGCTGGACCTCCAACTGCTTCCCCAGCAATGCCAGAAAAATCTGGGCCTTCTGTTTGCCGTATCCCGGCAGGGCCATCAGTCGTTTCAGCAACTCTTTGCCGTCGGCGGCGTCTGCCCACAGCTTCTCCGGCTGACCGTCGTAGTGCTCGACGAAGTAGGCGGCGAGCTGCTGGACCCGGGCCGCCATGGACTTGGGGTAGCGGTGCACGGCCGGCTTCTCGGCCAGCAGCGCCGCGAACGCCTCCGGGTCGTAGGAGGCGATCTCCCCGGCGGTCAGGTCGTGGCCCAGACGCTCGGAGATCGTGTATGGCCCCGTGAACGCCCATTCCATGGGGATCTGCTGGTCGAGCAGCATGCCGACGAGCAGGGCGAGCGGGCTGCGGCCGAGGAGCTCGTCTGCCTCGCTCCGCTGGGCGAGCTGGATGCGCATGGAGACAGCTTCGCACGAATAGGCACCGGGTGAAGTGAACACAACCGCCGCGGAGCCTTGACAGCCGCCCGAGAAAAGGTGAAATGAGAGCGCAAGTCGCCCTGCCGACATTCCTGGGGGTTTGCCCCCTGGTCTCCAGAGGAATCTCACTTCTATGCTCGCTCTGGCCACACGGTTCCTGCGGGAGCCGGTCAGTCTCAGGCTGGCCGAAGAGTTCCTGACCGTGCCCGTGGACACGATCGACCGCTGCGTGGCCGACGTGTGCGCGTGTGCGCAGCATCTCGGCGTCTCGGCGACGCCGGAGATCGTGGAGCGCATCGCTCGCGAGCATCTGCTCGCGATCGTCAACTCAGCGCCTCCGCCCCGAAGTTCCCGGTAGTCAAACAAAAGCCCGGAAGTCGAGTTAAGTCCCATCCAGAAGTCCCCGATAACATCGGGGTCACCAGGCCGAGTTCTCCGCACCGTTTGCGCCTGGAATACGAGAGAGTGAGGGTGTGCGCCGACACCGACGAGATCCCCGGGAGAGCACCCCGCCAGACGACGTGTTCAAGGAGATGGTGCAGGCGGCTCGCGAGCTGCTCGCCGTACGCACCCCTCTGGACGCGGAGCTGATGGTCTCCGACATGATCGGGGCCTGGTGGGGCAGGCGGGTCAGGGGCGGCGACGTGGAGCAGGTGCTCGGGGAGGGGCTGGTCGACTACGCCGCCAAGGCCGGCACGCCGGCCTCGCTGACGCTGCTCATCTGCCTGGCCTATCTGGGCACGGCCCGCCAGGGCGCCAAGGCCGAGGGCGCGGCGCTGGCCATGATGGAGTCGGGGGTGGCCAGACCGGGCTGGGCCGACCGGGTGGGCGCGGTCAAGCCGGCGGGCTGTTACGTCTCCCGCGACTCCTACGGCGACCAGGACACGGTGATCTGCACCTTCGCCTACCGCTGGGACGAGGACTCGCTGCCCGTCGACCGGCACGCGCTCGTCATGGTGGTCGACTACAACATGAGCGGCATGGCCCGGGACGCCTGGGTGTCCTCGCAGGTCGACAAGCTGCTGGAGCAGGCCAGGGCCGAGGCGGCGGGCAATCCGCTGCTGCTGTTCGAGGAGATCGAGCCCGAGCAGGCCAGGGCGCTGCTGGAGTCGGCCATGAAGGCCACCAGGGAGCCGAAGACGCCGCCGCCGGTGAGCGACAGCTACAGCGCCTACCATGCCTTCGCCCGCGCCAGGCTCAAGGCGCTGCCTCCCGGGCGCAAGCGTCCGGCGCCGCGGCACACCGAGGCCCCGTACAGCAGGGAGCGGCGGGCCATGCTGGCGGCGGAGTTCCTGGCGTCCGACGCGGCCGAGCACCTGTCCGACCCGTCGGCGGCCTCGCGCTGCGCCGACCACATCATCGACTACGGCTGCGACCAGGACTTCAACCGTCCGCTGCGGGTCAGCCCGACCAAATGTGAAACGTTCCTGCTCGACTGGCTGCCGCGCAAGGTGATGCTGAGCGTGGCCGAGCAGGAGGCGATGCCGCACGTGCTGTCGGCGTGGGTGCGCTTCGCCGCCCACCGCACTGGCCTGCCGGAGCAGGGGCTCAAGGCCACGCTGGACGCGGTGTGGGAGGCGATCGGCAAGTTCCCCGAGGCGTACCGGGATCCGACGTCCTTCGGGCTCGACCGGCCGCTGCTGGAGCGGCTGCTGCCGGACGGCGACCTGTCGGCGCTGGCCAGGCGGGTCTTCGCGTTCCCGTACCTGCAGGGCGTGCACAACGGGATCGAGCTCGACAAGCTCAACCCCGCCGACCAGGCGGACCGGCGCACGCTGCTCGAGATCGACCACGGCGACGCGATCGACCAGGAGCACCTGGCCTGGCACGAGGAGATCGCCACCCGGCTGTGGGAGGGCGACCCGCCGCAGCTGTGGGAGGCCGCGCAGCGCCTGCTCGACCTCGGCCACGACCGCCACGATGTGCTTCACGTGCTGATCGAGATCGCCGAGCGGATCGGCGGCGACCCCGACGAGCTGGCGGCGGCGCTGGACGACATCGCCGACATCCCGGACGAGTTCTAGGAACGGTCCCCGCGACGGGCCGCCGGACGCGGACCGCCGTAGAATTTTCTTCTATGGCGATGTACACCCGCTTGACCGAAGGGCGTTACCGGGCCTCCGAGCACACGCAGGGCCCGTGGGACCCGCGCACCCAGCACATGGGCCCGGTCACCGCCCTGATCGTCCACGAGCTGGCCCAGACCGCCCCGCGCCCGGGCCTGGAACTGTCCAAGCTCGTGGTGGACGTGTTCGCCCCCGTGCCCGTGGCCGAGCTGGAGATCACCACCGACGTGACCCGCGACGGCAAGCGCGTGCAGTGCCTGTCGGCGAGCGTGTCGTCCGGCGGCCGCGAGTACGCCAGGGCGAGCGCCTGGCGCATCCGTACGGCCGACACGCCCGCCTCGCCGGTCCCCGGGCCGCCGGGGCCGGTCCCGCCGCCCTCGGAGGAGGCCGCCCGCTCGTGGCTCGGCTCGGGATTCGGGTACGGCCGCGCGCTCGACTGGCGTTTCGCCGAAGGCGGCCCCACGCGGCCCGGCCCCGCCACGGTCTGGGGCAGGTTCACGGTCCCGCTGGTCGAGGGCGAGGAGTTCACCCCGATGGAGCGCCTGGCGGCCTTCGCCGACAGCGGCAACGGCGTCAGCGCCGCCCTCGGCTTCGACACGCACGTGTTCGTGAACGTGGACCTGACCATCTCGCTGTTCCGCGCCCCTGAAGGCGAGTGGATCTGCATGGACGCCGCCACGGTCGTCGGCCCGTCCGGCAGGGGCCTGACCCGGTCCACCCTGTACGACGGGACAGGTGAAGTCGGCACGGCGATCCAGACGTTGTTCGTCGCACCGAGATAGGCGCCGAGATAGCCTCTACTGCCATGGTGATCGACCTCAACGCCGACCTGGGTGAAGGGTTCGGCGTCTGGCGGCTGGGCGACGACCTCGCTCTGCTCGACATCGTCACGAGCGCCAATGTGGCCTGCGGTTTCCACGCGGGCGACCCCGTGACGATCAGACGCACGTGCGCGGCGGCCGTCGACCGCGGGGTGACGATCGGCGCGCAGGTGTCCTACCGCGACCTGGCCCACTTCGGGCGCAGGGAGATGGACGCCGAGCCGGAGGAGCTGTGCGCCGAGGTGCTGTACCAGCTTGCGGCCGTCGACGGCATCGCCAAGGCCATGGGCGGCCGGGTCTCGTACATCAAGCCGCACGGCGCGCTCTACAACCGGATCTGCCGCGACGAGGTGCAGGCGGCGGCGGTGATCGACGCGGTGGCCGACTACGACCCCTCGCTGCCGGTGCTCACGCTGCCCGGTTCGGTGGTGCACGCGGTGGCGGCCGCCGCGGGCGTCCCGACCGTGAACGAGGCGTTCGCCGACCGCGCGTACACCCCCGAGGGGAGGCTGGTGTCGCGCAGGGAGCCGGGCGCGGTCATCCACGACCCCGCCGCGGTGGCCGACCGAGCGTGCCGGATGGCCGTGCAAGGATCCGTGACGGCCATCGACGGTAGTTCTGTCCCGGTTTCGGCACGTTCCATCTGCGTGCACGGGGACACGCCTGACGCCGTCCGGCTGGCGCAGGGGGTGCGGGACGCGTTGCTGGCGGCCGGAGTGGTCCTGCAGGCGTTCGCGTGATCCGGGCGGCCGGGGAGCACGGGCTGCTCGTGGAGACCGGCTCGCTGGAGCTGTCTCACCGGCTGGACGCGGCGCTGCGGGCCGATCTGCCGGCCGGGGTGGTGGAGATCGTGCCGGGGCCGAAGACGGTGCTCGTGGTGGCTCCTGGGGCGGATCAGGCGCGGCTGCGGGCGCTTCTCGCGAACGTCGTCGGCCGCGAGAAGGACAGGGCCGGTGCGCGGGCGGCCGAGGGGGAGGTCGTGACGATTCCCGTCGTCTATGACGGGGCGGATCTCGATTCAGTGGCGGTATTGGCCGGGATCCCGGTGGACGAGGTGGTCTCCCGGCACTCGGGGCGGGAGCTGGTGGTGGGCTGGCTGGGGTTCGCCCCGGGGTTCGCCTATCTCACGGGGCTGGATCCGGTGCTGGAGACGCCCAGGCTCGACACGCCGCGCACGTCGGTGCCGGCCGGGTCGGTGGCGGTGGCGGGGCCGTACTCGGCGGTCTATCCGAGCGCCTCGCCGGGCGGGTGGCGGCTGATCGGGCGCACCTCCGTGCGGGTGTGGGACGTGACGGCCGACCCGCCGTCGCTCTTCAGGCCGGGCATGCGCGTACGATTTCAACCCACATGATCGAGGTGATGGCGGCGGGGCCGTACGCGACCGTCCAGGATCTGGGGCGGCCGGGCCTCGCCCACCTGGGGGTCCCCCGCTCGGGGGCGGCCGACGCGCCGAGCCTGCGGCTGGCCAACAGGCTCGTGGGCAACCCGGAAGGGCTGGCGGGGATCGAGCTGACGTTCGGCATGGCGCGGCTGCTGTTCCACGACGGAGCCTGGGTAGCGCTGGCGGGCGCGCCGGTGGACAGCGCGGCGGGGATGGGAGCGCCGTACTGGGTCGCGAAGGGCACGGAGCTGCGGCTGGGCATGCCGGAGTGGGGGCTGCGCACCTATGTGGCCGTGCGCGGCGGGATCGCGGTGGAGCCGGTGCTCGGCAGCCGCTCCACCGACTCGCTGTCCGGGCTCGGCCCGGAGCCGCTGCGGGCGGGCACGCTGCTGCCCGTCGGGCGGCCCGAAGGCGTGATCTCCGTCGACCTGGCGCCGCCGCCCGGGCCCCGGCCCGCCGTGCTGCGGGTGACGCCGGGGCCGCGGGACGACTGGTTCGTGCCGGACGCGCTGGCCGAGTTGTGCGCGCGGCCGTACTCGGTGAGCCAGGACAGCAACCGCGTCGGGGTACGGCTGAGCGGCGCCGAGCTGGTCAGGGCCAAGGAGGGCGAGCTGCCGAGCGAGGGGATGGTCACCGGGGCGATCCAGGTGCCGCCGAGCGGGCAGCCGATCGTCTTCCTCGCCGACCACCCGCCGACGGGCGGCTACCCGGTGATCGGCGTCGTACGCGAGGCGGACCTGCCGGTCGCCGCCCAGCTGCGGCCGGGCGACGAGGTGCGGTTCACAGTTCGACCTGGCCGGTGACACAGGTCAGTACGGAGCCGCCCACCCACACGTCCCCCTCGGCGTCGGTGGAGATGTGCACCCGTCCGGAGAAGCCCAGCACCGTGCCCTGTCTGGCCACGTACGGGGCCTTGGCCCGGCCCGAGCGCAGCAGCCACTGGGCCATGGAGGCGTTGAGGCTGCCCGTCACCGGGTCCTCGATGGTGGAGCCGTGCGCGTGCGTGAACGCCCGGACCTCGAAGTCGTACGGCGCCCCTACGGGGTAGGGGCCCGCCACGCCCACGTAGTTGGGGACGAGGCCGGGGCGCAGCGCGAGCACGGACTCGGCGTCCGCGAGCAGCACCGCGATCCAGCCGGGGCCGTTGTCGGCCCACTCCATGTCCACGATGTCGGCCCGCCCGATCCCGAGGGACTCGGCGATCCGCCCGGCCAGCGGCTCCTCCACGGGACCCGACCGCACGAGGGGCGGCGCGTGGAAGGCCGGCCCGTCGGCGGTGCCGCGCACCCGTACCAGCCCGGCCGCGCACTCCTGGACGATCTCTCCCTCCTGGTGCGGCACTCCCCCGGCCTCCAGCCAGGCGTGGCAGGTGCCGAGGGTCGGGTGCCCGGCGAAGGGCAGCTCCACGGACGCGGTGAAGATCCGTACCCGGTAGTCGGCCTCGGGTGTGGTCGGCGGCAGCAGGAAGGTGGTCTCGGCCAGGTTCGTCCAGGTGGCGAACCGCTGCATCTCCTCGGTCGTCAGCCCCTGGCCGTCGAGCACGACCGCGAGCGCGTTCCCGTGGTACGGGGTGGTGGTGAAGACGTCAACCTCGGTGAAAGGGCGCAACATAATTCGGAGTCTCGCAGACAGGTCTTTTCCCGTTAACACGCCACCAGCAGACTGGACGGTGTGGCGGACTTTGATGTTGTGGTCCTGGGTTCCGGGCCAGGTGGGCAGAAGGCCGCGATCGCGGCGGCGAAGCTCGGCAAGCGTGTCGCGGTGGTCGAGAAACGGCACATGCTCGGCGGCGTGTGCATCAACACGGGGACGATCCCCTCCAAAACCCTCAGGGAGGCCGTCCTCTATCTCACAGGGCTCAACCAGCGGGAGCTGTACGGCGCCAGCTACCGCGTCAAGGACGAGATCACGGTCACCGACCTCGGGATGCGCACCCAGCACGTGATCGGCCGCGAGATCCAGGTGATCCGCAGCCAGCTCGCCCGCAACCACGTGACGGTGCTGCAGGGCACCGGCCGGTTCCTGGACGCGCACACGATCGGGATCACGCACGAGGAGGGCAAGTCCGAGGAGACGAAGATCACCGCCGAGAAGGTCGTGATCGCCACCGGCACCTCGCCCGCCCGTCCCGACAGCGTCGAGTTCGACGACAGGACGATCATCGACTCCGACGCGATCCTGCACCTCGACCGGATCCCCGAGACCCTGGTCGTGGTGGGGGCCGGGGTCATCGGCATCGAGTACGCCTCCATGTTCGCCGCCCTCGGCACCAAGGTGACGGTGATCGAGCGGCGCGAGCGCATGCTGGAGTTCTGCGACCTGGAGATCGTCGAGGCGCTGAAGTACCACCTGCGCGACCTGGCCGTGACGTTCCGCTTCGGGGAGAACGTGGCCGCCGTCGAGCGCCGCCCCGGCGGGGCGCTGACCCTGCTGGAGAGCGGCAAGAAGATCCCCGCCGACTGCGTCATGTACTCGGCCGGGCGCCAGGGCAAGACCGCCGAGCTGTGCCTGGAGGCCGCCGGCCTGGCCGCCGACGCCCGCGGCCGCATCTCGGTGGACTCCAACTACGCCACCGAGGTGTCGCACATCTACGCCGTGGGCGACGTGATCGGCTTCCCCGCGCTGGCGGCCACCTCCATGGAGCAGGGGCGGGTGGCCGCGCAGCACGCGTGCGGGGAGCCGGTCGAGGACGCCCGCGAGCTGCCGCCCATCGGGATCTACACCATTCCCGAGATCAGCTTCGTCGGCCGGTCGGAGGACGAGCTGACCCGGGACAAGGTGCCGTTCGAGGTGGGCATCTCGCGGTACCGGGAGCTGGCCAGGGGGCAGATCATCGGCGACTCGTACGGGATGCTCAAGCTCCTCGTCTCCCCCGAGGACCGGCGGCTGCTCGGCGTCCACGTGTTCGGCACGGGGGCGACGGAGCTCGTGCACATCGGGCAGACGGTCATGGGGTGCGGCGGGACGGTCGACTACCTGGTCAACGCCGTGTTCAACTATCCGACGCTGGCCGAGTCGTACAAGGTGGCCGCGCTGGACGCGATGAACAAGATGCGGGTGGTCGCCCGCCTCACCGCCGGCATGTGATCACGACAGCGTCCACTTCTGGTTGGCGGCGCCCGTGCAGGTCCAGATCTGCAGCCGGGTGCCGTCGGCGCTGGTGTTGCCGGTGACGTCGGCGCACTTGTTCGCGGCGGGGTTCACCAGGTCGCGGCCCGAGGTGTAGGTCCACTGCTGGTTGGCGCCGCCCGAACACGACCACAGCTGGAGCTTGCTGCCGTCGGCGGTGCCGCGGTCGACCACGTCGAGGCACTTGCCGAGCGCGCGCAGCGTGCCGTCGCCCGGGCGGGTCCACTGCTGGGCGGCGGTGCCGTTGCAGGTGTAGAGCTGCACGGCGGCGCCGTCCGCGCTGCTGCCGCCGGCCACGTCGACGCACTTGCCGGCCAGGCCGGTGATCGTGCCGGCCGGGTTGCCGCCCGGCGTGCCCGACCAGGTGAAGGTCGCGGTGGTACGGGCGGGCAGCGTGTACACGAACGACTGGTTGCCCCAGTTGACCCTGACCGACTGGGCCGAGGTGCCGCCGTTGTGGGCGATCAGGGCCTTGGAGCCGTCGGGGTTGCGCCAGGCGACGTTCTGCACCGTGGAGTTGGCGGTCGAGTCGATCCGGTACGCCCCGGGTCTGACGAACTTGGTGAGGTGGCCGGTCGTGTAGTACTCGATCGTGTAGTCCACCTGGCCGGCGCGCGAGCCGTCCTCCTGGACCGTGATCAGGCCGGTGCAGGTGTCGCAGCCGCCGTTGTGCGGGCCCATCTGCTGGTTGAGCGCCAGGCTCCACTTGACCAGGCTGCGGCTCCAGTTGCGGGTGTAGTTCACGATGTCGGCCATGTCCTCGTTGTGCTGGTTGCCGATCCAGGTGCCGCCGGAGTGCTCGGTGCTGAACTGGGGCACCGACGGGTACTGGTCGTGCACCTGCGAGCCGACCGCCGGGTCGCCGAAGTAGCCGTGCCAGGCGATGCCGCCGAACAGCGGGTCGTTCCGCAGCGCCGCGTCGGCCAGGATGGGGCCGCCGATCTGGCCGTAGTCGCCGTAGTTCCAGTCGTGTACGAGCACCTTCGTGGTGATGCCGGCGGCCCGGAAGGCCGGGTACACGAAGTTCTTGGTCAGCTCGATGAGGCCGGAGGAGTTCCAGTTCATGCCGGGGTAGTTCATGGCGGTCGGGTTGGACGCCTGGCAGCAGTTGGGCTCGTTCTGGACGGAGATGTAGTTCACCGGGACCCCGGCGGCCTGGTAGCTCTGGACGTACTTGACGAAGTACTGGGCGTACATGGCGTAGTACTGCGACTTCAGCCAGCCCATCTGGTCCATCCGGCCGTTGTCCTTCATCCAGCCGGGCGCGCTCCACGGCACGCCCTTGACCCGCAGCTCCGGGTTGAGCTGCTTGGCCTGGACGGTCAGCAGGCGGACGTTGGTGTCGTAGCCGTTGGCGCCGAAGTCGTTGAGGTCGCAGCAGGTGTCGTCGAGCGAGACCATGCCGGGGCGCGACAGGTCGGAGGCGCCGATCGGGTTGCGGACGAACGACAGGCCGATCCCGTCCGTGGGCGAGAACAGCTTGCGCATGGCCGCGTCCCGCGTGGCCGCGCTGACGGGGCCGCCGCGCAGCAGGTACGCGGTCGTGTCGGTGATCGACGCGCCGCCGCCCTCGAACTGCTGGTACGTGGCGCCCTCGTTGACGGTGATCGTCTGGTTGGCGCTGCCGCCGGCGGGGCCGAAGGCGATCGGGGTCTGCTGCGCGAGGCCGCGGGTGACGTTCCGGCCTCCGGCGTCCGAGGTGGTGGTGAGCCAGACGTTCACCGTCTCGCCGGCGGCGTACGCCGGGACGGGCACGGCCAGCGCCAGCACGGCCGCGCAGACGAGCGTGAGTATTCGGGACACGGCGTTGTTTCCCTTCCGGGCGGGGGGTGATGCATGTGTAACAAATGAAACAATAAAGAAACTTTCTTTTAGGTGACCACGGGTCATGGGCAGCGTCAAGGCCCATTTGTGGCTATGAAACAAATGAAACGATCAGGCGGGGCCGGTGGAGCCGCGGACGATCAGCTCGGTCTCGAGCGAGACGTGCAGTGCCTCCACCGTGTGGCGGCTCAGCAGCCGCATCAGCAGCGTGACCGCCATCCGGCCCATCTCCTGCAGGGGCTGGCGCACCGTGGTGAGGGCGGGCGAGGTGGCCCTGCTGACGTCGATGTCGTCGAAGCCCGCCACCGACAGGTCGCCTGGGACGCTCAGCCCGCGCTCGGCCGCCGCCCACAGCGCTCCGACGGCCATCTTGTCGTTGAACGCCACCAGCGCCGTCGGCCGCTCCGGCAGGTCGAGCAGCTCACAGGCCGCCAGGTAGCCGTACTCGGTGCTCGGCTCCGGCACGCTGCGCAGCAGCTCGGGCTCGGGCAGCACCCCGGCGTCCGCCAGCGAGGCCGTGTAACCCGCGAGCCTGGCCTCGCTCGGCAGCCACTCCACCGGGCCGCCGATGATCCCGACCCGGCGGTGGCCCAGCCCGACCACGTGCGCCATCAGCTTGCGCCCGCCCGCGAAGTGAGCGGCCGAGACCGCCGCGATGTCCTTGGGGGGCGGGGTCCTCGGGTCGATCACCACGAAGGGGAAGCCGCTGTCGCGCAGGCGTACCAGCTCGTCGCCCGGCTCCGGGGGCAGGACGAGGATCGCGCCGGCCACGCCCTGCCTGCCGGGCAGCCCGGCGAGCACCGGGGCCTCCTGGGCGGCCTCGCCCGCGCCGAGGATCATCTGTCTTCCGTGCAGCTCGATGGTCTCCCCCACCGAGGAGACGATGAGCCCGAAATAGTCGGTCAGCACGTACGGGCAGCGCACGTACACGGCGCCGGCCGACGGGTCGTGGACCGTGCGCGGCCGCGGCGCCTGGTCGCCGAGGCGCCCGACGGCGCGCAGCACCAGCTCCCGGGTGTGCGGGGCGACGTTGGACTGGCCGTTGAGCACGCGGGAGACCGTGGCGATGGACAGCCCCGTCTCCGCCGCGACGTCACGCACCGTCGCGCGCGCCCTGCCGGACCTGGCCGCCATCCACGCCCCTCGCTCCGCCCTGCCGCCAGAATAGCCGGGGCGGTCACGGCTTCGCCGAGGTGGCCGCCTCCCATGTGCGGAGGTAGGACTCGGCGCCGGCCGCCATGTCCCGGACGATCTCGTCGCCGGCGATGATCCGCATGTCCTCGATCCAGTCGGGCACCAGGCCGTAGTTGGCGACGCCGTCCGTGTTGACGTCCCACACCCGCTGGCCGGTGCGCAGCCGGTCCAGGAGCACGCTGCCGTCGTACGACCTGAACGGGTACGTCACCCCGTTGGCGCCCGCCCGCGGGGCCGGCAGCCTGCCCATGCCGTTGACGTCGAGCCCGTAGCCGTAGCCGGCGACCTGGTGCGCCTGCCTGGAGGGCCTGGTGCGGGCCCACTCGGCGACGAAGTGCTCCGCGTCGTGGCCGTACTGCGTGATCATGCCGCCGAGGGCGTAGATGCGGTCGAAGTAGAGCGGGTCGGCCCAGCTGTGGGAGGAGATCACGCCCGGGTAGCGGGCGGCTTCGAGCAGGTCGAGCGTGCGGTCGGCGGCCTTGACGCTCATGTGGTCGAGCTCGATCAGCATGCCCCGGCGGATCATGCCCTGGACCATGTACTCGCCCAGCGCGGTCAGGCCCCTGGTGTTGCAGTGCGGGGCGGGGGGATAGACCGGCAGCGAGACGCCGGGAGGCAGCAGTCCCGCGATCGGGTCGGGCAGGACGCCGCCCGGGTCGATCGGGTTGTCGTGCTCGGGGGTCGTACAGGTGCGGGCCTGCCAGAAGGAGCCAGTGCCGAGGAAGTTGCCCAGGTTGACGATCGCGCCCTGGGTGCCGGAGTCGAACCGTACGCCGCACAGGGCGTTGTCGTACTTGTGGCAGACGAACATGCTGCGTACGCCCAGCGCGTACATCTCGTCCAGGCCCCGGTCGATCTGCGCCCTGGTGCACTGGGGGATGCCCAGGATCTGGCGGCAGCCGAACGGCTCGGAGGTCTCGATCCCCAGGACCACGGCCAGCTTGCCGGCCTGGATGACCTGCCGGGCCTCGGCCGGATCGGCCACGATCCGGAACCAGCCCCTGCCCGGCCCGCCCTGCTCCGCGTCGATGTGATCCTGCAGCTCCCTCGCCCGCTGGGCCTGGAGCCTGATGATGGTCATCTCGTCGCACGAGTTCTTCTTCAGGGGATAGATCGCGCACAGCTGGCGGTTGGCCACCAGGTCGTTCACCAGGATCCGCAGCCCGCCCCGCCAGGCGCGCTCGACCCAGGTGTAGTACGCCTGCTGGTGGGTCAGCGAGTCGTTCGCCGGCCAGTCCCTGAACGTGGGCCAGCCGACGGGGTCGTGGGTGCCGGTGACCGTGCCCCTGCGGGTGAAGTTCTCGAACCAGGCCAGTTCGCCGTTGGGGTAGTGGTCGGGGCAGTCGGCCAGCGCCTTGGCGATGCCGTCGGGGTCGAACGGCTTGCCGCACATGAGCCGGCCGCCGAACGCCTCGTAGGAGAAGAGGTGGCTGTGGGCGTCGATGAAACCGCTGACCTGGGCTGCCGTGGTGGTTTTGGTGGTCTTGGCGGTGGCCGTGGCCTGGGGGATCACCAGGGTGCCGGCGAGGAGGAGCACGAGGACGATCAACCGGTGGGCTGAGCGGCGCGGCATGGGGCACCTCACGGGGCTGGGGGTACCGGGGGCTCGCCCACCAGCATCCGCCGCGTCCGCGCGGCCAACAAGACCCAAACATGAGCCCATCTCACATGCCCCACGCACCCCCTACCGCCGAGGCGCCGCTCCCCGGCACACTGGCGGGGGGCGCGAGACCCAGACGACGGGGCTCGGGGTGGGCGACGCGGGGTGGGCAGCTCGGGGTGGGGTCAGTCGGAGGGTGGGCGGCGGGTGCGGGCGGTGGGTTTCTTGCGGCCGGCGACCAGGGTGTCGCCCGGGGCCGGTGCGGGGTCCTGCGCGCGGCTCGTCTCCCCGCTCTTGGCGCGCGGCCGCGGATGGGGCGCCGTGTCCTCCGTGGCGGCGGTGTCCGCGGGCTCGTCCTGCGCCTCCGGCTCCGGAGCCGGTGATTTGTCGGGTTCCCGGAGCGAGGCGATGACGCGGTCCGCCTCCGTGTCGGCCGCGAACTCGTTCGCCGCCTCCGACTCCCTCCGCCTGATCACCACCATGTGGTCCACCGACACCCGTCCCGCGCCCACCACGGCGAGCAGGAGGGAGGCGGCGCCCAGGAGGATGAGCTCGTTCAGGCTGATGGGGTTGAGCGGCGGGGCCACCACGAAGACCCCCAGCGCCTCGGCGAAGAGGATCAGGCCCGTGACCGAGACGGCCAGGCCCGCGATCAGCAGCGCGCCGCCGATGAGCTCGGTGAGCATGGTCACCGTGGCCCAGGCGCCCGGTGCGGGGGCGCCCTGCGCGAGAAACTTCGCCCCGGTGGCCTTCAGCCCGTCTTCCAGCTTGGTCCAGCCGTTCGCGAAGAAGATGCCGCCCACGCCGACGCGGGCGACTAAAGCAGCAAGATCACGGAGGGCCTGTTTCACGGTAGTTGTCTGCCCTGAACGGGACATGGCACACCTCAATCACGGCTGAGCAGCGTGGCCACCGCGACGGCGGTCAGGCTGAGCAGGACGACGCTCACGACCACGGTCGTGTGCAGGGCGTTCACGAAGGCCCATCGGGCCGCGTCGAGCAGGGCGCCGCCCGCGCTGCCGCCCACCTCGTGCGCGACGTGCGCCGCGCCCGCGAGCGACTGCCTGGCCTTGTCCATGCCGCTGGCGGACACGCCGGGCACGGAGTGCAGGCCGGGGGCGTACACGACGGCGGTGATCGTGCCGAGCACGGCCACTCCCAGGCCGGCGCCCAGTTCGTACGCGGTCTCCTCGATGGCCGCGGCCCCGCCCGCCTGGGACTCCGACGCCGCGGACATGATCGTGTCGGAGGCGGCCAGCAGCGCGACCTGGACCCCGAACCCGATGCCCACGAAGCAGAACGCCAGCATCACGGGATGCCCCTCGACGCCCCAGGAGAGCGTGGGGGTGAGGGAGAGCGCGACGAGCCCGAGCCCGCCGCTCATCGTGGTCCGCATGCCGATGCGCGGCAGGATGTGGGCGGCGGCGAGCCCGCCGGAGATGGCCGAGATCACCAGCGGCAACATCCGGATCGCCGCGCGCAGCGGGCTGTCGCCGAGCACGAGCTGCAGGTATTGGGCGAGCATGAGCTGCAGGCCCACCAGCGCGAACACGCCGAGCAGCACACCGGCCACCCCGGTCGTGAACTCGCGCCGCCGGAACAGCCCGACCTCCAGCAGCGGGTGGCGCAGGCGCGTCTGGCGTCGTACGAACAGGAAGAGCAGCCCCAGCCCGGCCAGGAACACCAGCACCGACGCCCACAGCGGCATCAGGCTGCCCGAGCCCGCCTCCTTCAGCCCGAACGCCAGCGCCAGGATGCCGAGCACCGACAGCACCGCGCTCGCGCCGTCCCATCCCCTGTCCTTGCGCCCCGGCGAGTCCGGCAGCAGGCGGATGGCGGCGGGGATCAGCGCCAGCAGGATCGGCACGTTGATCAGGAAGACGGCGCCCCACCAGATGCCGACGAGCACGCCGCCGATGAGCGGGCCGACGGCCGCGCCGGCCGCCGCCACCGCGCTCCAGACGCCCAGCGCGATGGCGCGCTCGCGCCTGTCGGTGAAGATCTGGCGGATCAGGGACAGCGTGGCCGGCATGATCATCGCTCCGCCGATGCCGAGCAGCGCCCTGGCCAGGATCAGGGTCAGCGGCGACGGGGCGAACGCGGCCCCGGCCGAGGCCAGGCCGAACAGGAGGTAGCCGCACAGCACCAGCCGTTTGCGCCCGTACCGGTCGCCGAGCGTGCCGAACATGATCAGCAGCGGCGCGACCACCAGCGAATAGATGTCGATGATCCACAGCAGTTGCACCGCGGACGGCTCCAGCGCGGCAGTGAGCGCGGGCACCGCGATGTGCAGGACGGTCGCGTCGACGGTGATCAGCAGCAGGCTCACGCAGAGCAGCACGAGAATGGACCAGCGGCGGTCCCCGTGCTCCCGATCGGCAGTCCGTACGAGGGGTGCGGCCTGTATGACGGTCATGGGCCTCCTTGCAGGCCGATCCGTTGACAGGGCCCGCACGTGCTCTTTGGTCGGCGGCGAGAGCCCGGCTCGACGCTCGCTCCTTCTCGAGCTCCTCCGCCTCGACTCCTCGCACTCCGGCTTGCGTCGCAGCTTAGGGCATGTCCAGCACTTGTCATAGCAGTATCGACTGATCCACAGATGCCCCGTTACCTCTCTAGAGAGATACAGCCATATGTCGGCATCTATCCAGGGTTCGCCCTCGACCCGATCATGGAGACCGTGGGGCGCGACGAAAGTGACAGAAAAGGCGATATTTCCGACCGATCCTCACGTGAATGGTGTGACGAGGCCCTGACCAGGCTGAACGCCGGCCGCCCCGAGTCCGCGCTCGACGCCGCCCGCCGCGCGGCCGACCTGGATCCGGGCGCGGAATGGGCGTACCGGCTCATCAGCCTCGCCCACGAACGGCTGGGCCGCGACGCCGACGCGCTGCCCGCCGCCGAGCATGCCGTGGAGCTGGCCCGCGGCTCCTGGCCGGCCCGCCTGCGCCTGGCCGCGATCCTGCGCCGCTCCCCCGGCCGCCGGCGGGAGGCGGTGGAGCACGCCACGCTGGCCGGGAAGTTCGCGCCGGAGCGGCCCGACCCCGAGGTCATGCTGGGCGACCTGGCGCTGCTGGGCGGCGACCACACCGGCGCCGAGCGGTCGTACCGGGCCGCGCTCGCCGTCGACCCCGCGAACCCCCAGGCCCGCATGAACCTCGGCCTGTCCCTGCTGCGCTGGGACCACCCCCGCCCGCACCACGATCCCGCCTGGCCGGTCGACCCGCGCGAGACGGGCCGGGTCAGGCGGGCGCTGGAGGTCTGGTCCCGCCAGGCCCGCCTGCTGGTCGCGCTCGCCACGCTCGCGATCGCCGGGGCCGCGCTCCTCCTCGACCGGGACACCCAGCTCGGCGGGTTCGCCGTGCTGGTGCTCCTGGCGCCGCTCACGGTCAGGCAGGCGCGGCGGGTGGGCCTGTGGTCGTACGTGCCCGCGATGCTCTGCCGGGATCCCTGGCTCGGCGCGGCGGTGGTGTCGGCGGCCGTGTCGGTGGTCGCGTTCGCCGCCTGGCTGCTGCTGGGGGTGGTGCCGTCCGTTCCGTCCGCGCTCGACCCGGTCTGGGCGGGGCTGGCGGGCATCGTGGTGCTGGGGTGGCCCGCTTTGGCGGCCGTACGGGCCCTGGCCGAGACGTGGCGCGGCCGCCCGCTCCTGGCGCTGGCCGAGACCACGCGCGCCCGGGAGGCCCGGGAGCACGTCCACGCGGCGCAGATCGACCGCACCGCCCGCAGGAACGTCGGCGTCCTGCTCTGGATCCTGCTCGGCAGGACCTGGTCCGTGCTGGTCCCGCTGGTGGGCGGGGCGCTCGCGGTGGAGCCCAGGGCCGCCGTCGCCGCCGTGGCGGTGCCGTACCCGATGGTGCGCGGCTACCTGCGCGCCCGTCACCGCGGCGATCGGTGGCTGCCTGCCGCGACCGCGCTCGTCGTCCTGGCCGCGGCGGCCTGCGCGGCGGGCGGGCTGCTGGAGGCCTGGCGGGCCGAGCCGGCGGCGACGTGGGCGTGGCGGGTGGGGCTGGCCGCGCTCGCGGCGGCGATGGCCGTGTTCGGGGCGCGGGCGGCGCGGGCCTGGTGGCGGGGCGGGCCGGGCCCCTGGCGGACCTCCCTGATCATGTGCGACCTGCCCGTGGGCGCCGAACCGTCCGTCACGCTGGACCCGGAGGTGCGCCAGACCTTCTCGTACGCCCGCAGCATCGTCCTTTCCTACGGCGACGCCCTCGGTCCCCGGGTCGCCGGCGCGGTGGCGACCGTCACCTCGTCCGGTGAGCTCCGGGTGATCACGGAACTGGAGGCGTGGGACGCCATCGCGGCCGACCCCAGGGTGGCGGTGTTCGCGGCGGACCCGCTGCAGCGGCGGTTCTGGGTGGAGGTACGCGGGATCGCCCAGCCCGACTCCGACGTCCTGCGCGTCACCCCCAAACAAGTGCTCGTCGGCGAATTCCCTGGGCGGCATCAGCGCCGCTAGCTAGAATCTTGTTCTATGCGTATCCTGCGCACGCCAGAAGAGCGTTTCGCCGACCTGCCGGACTTCCCCTACGAGCCCCGCTACGCCGAGGTCCCCGACGGCCTGCGGATGGCGTACGTCGAGGCGGGCCCCGCCGACGGCGAGCCCGTCGTGCTCCTGCACGGCGAGCCGAGCTGGTCGTTCCTCTACCGGCACGTCATGCCCCAGCTGGCCGCGGCCGGGCTGCGCGCGATAGCGGTGGACCTCGTCGGCTTCGGCCGCTCGGACAAACCCGCCGACCAGGCCGAGCACACCTACGCCCGGCACGTCGAGTGGACCCGAGCCCTGCTGCTGGACGCGCTCGGGTTGAGTCGCGTCACCGTCGTCGGCCAGGACTGGGGCGGCCTGATCGGGCTGCGGATCGCCGCCGAGCACCCCGAGAGCGTCGCCAGGATCGTGGCCGCCAACACGGGCTTGCCGACGGGTGACATTCCCATGCCCGAGGTGTGGCACCAGTTCAGGAACGCCGTGCTCAAGGCCCCGGTGCTGGACATCGCCCGGCTCGTCCAGGCCGGCTGCAGGACGGAGTTGCCCGAGGAGGTCCGGGCGGCCTACGACGCGCCGTTCCCCGACGAGTCGTACAAAGCGGGCCCTCGCGTCATGCCGAGCCTCGTCCCGATCACCCCCGACGACCCGGCCGCGCCCGCCAACCGCGCTGCCTGGCAGGTTCTCACGACACTCGAACGGCCTTTCCTCGTGGCGTTCTCCGACGGAGATCCGATCACCGGGGGCATGGCGCCCATTCTGCTCAAGTCGATCTCGGGCACGTCCGGCCTGCGGCATCCCGTCATCAAGGGCGCCGGGCACTTCCTGCAAGAGGACGCGGGGGCCGAACTCGGGCGACAGATCGCCGCTTTCGTGACCTCCACCTAGCGTGTCAGGAGCGCCCAATCGTCGGTCCGGTGCGGTATAACCGGGGGCGGACCGGGGAGGCGTGATGCAGGAGTCCGGCAGGGCCCAGGCCGCGGGGCGGGTCGCGGCGCGGGATCTGTTCGAGAAGGTTCGGCTGCGTTATTACCAGATTCCCCCGGCCGTGCGCCGGGTCCTCTACGTGGTGGTGCTGGTCGCCGTCATGGGCCTGGGGGCGGCGCTCGGGTGGAATCTGCTCAACACCTTCCCCCTCGCCCTGCTGGGGCTCGCGTTCGTCGCGCTGACCATGCGCTTCCCCCGGGCCGCCGCCACCGTGCTGGTGGTCGCGGGCTGGGTCGTGCTGACGCTGCCGGTCTTCTCCGGGCTGTTCCCCGCGGGCTCCGGCTCGGTGCACCTGATGGTCGCGCTGGCCCTGCCCGCCGCCGCGGGCGCCCACCTCATCCGCTGGGTGGCGCCGTGGGTGACCACGCTGCTGGCGCTCGCCCCCGCCGGCGTGCTGGCCGTGCCGCTCTCGTTCGTCTCGGCGAACGTGGCGGTCTGGGTGGCGTACGCGGTGGCCGCCGCGGTGCTGGTCTACCGGTTCGTGCTGGCCCGCAAGGTCAAGGCGGAGAGCGCAGCGGCCGAGGAGCAGCAGGTACGCGTCAGGGCGCGCGAGGGCAGGCCCGAGTCCCCGCAGGACAGGCAGGGCGGGCTTCCGCAGATCTCCGTCGAGGAGGCGCTCAGCGAGCTGGAGAGCATGGTCGGCCTGGCCCCCGTCAAGGAGCAGGTGCGCTCGATCGCCGCCTCCATCGAGGCGTCCCGGCTGCGCGCCGAGGCCGGCTACACCACCGAGCGGCCCACCAGGCACTTCGTCTTCCTCGGCCCGCCCGGCACCGGCAAGACCAGCGTCGCCCGCGCGCTCGCCAAGATCTTCTACGCGTTCGGCCTGCTGGAGACCCCCTACGTGGTCGAGGCGCAGCGGGCCGACCTGGTGGGCGAGTTCCTGGGCGCGACCGCGATCAAGACCAACGAGCTGGTCGACCGGGCCCTGGGCGGCATGCTCTTCATCGACGAGGCGTACGGGCTGGTCAACTCCTCCGACGGGCAGCCCGACAGGTTCGGCGCCGAGGCCGTGCAGACGCTGCTCAAGCGCGCCGAGGACGACCGCGAGCGGCTGATCATCATCCTGGCCGGCTACGAGCAGGAGATGGGCGCGTTCCTGTCCAGCAATCCCGGGCTGGCCAGCCGGTTCGCCACCCGGGTGCGCTTCCCCGGCTACTCCCCCACCGAGCTGGTCGAGGTCACCGAGCTGCTCCAGCGGCGCCGGGGCGACACGATGGACGCCGAGACCAGGCGGGTGCTGCTCGGCCTGTTCGAGGACGTGCACCGGCGCGGCCTGGTCGACGAGCTGGGCAACGCCAGGTTCGCGCGCAGCCTGGTCGAGGCCGCCGCGCAGGCCCGTGACGTGCGCGTGGTGGGCGCTGGCGGCACCCCGACCACCGAGGACCTGGTGACCACCACCACGCCCGACGTGACCAAGGCGTTCGAGGAGCTGACCGCGCGCTTCCGCGGCTACGTCGCCACGCCCACGCTGGAGGAGGCGCTGGCCGACCTCGACCGGATGGCGGGCCTCGCGCCCGTCAAGCGACAGGTCCACGCCATCGCGGCCCAGCTCCAGATGGCGCGCATGCGGCAGGAGCGCGGGCTGCCCACCCCGCCGCAGATGCGGCACTTCGTGTTCGTCGGCCCGCCCGGCACCGGCAAGACCACGGTCGCCAGGGTCATCGGCCGCATCTTCGCCGCGCTCGGCCTGCTGGCCAGGCCCGACGTGGTCGAGGCGCACCGCGCCGACCTGGTCGGCCAGCACCTCGGCGCCACCGCGATCAAGACCAACGAGCTGGTCGACCGGGCCCTGGGCGGCGTGCTCTTCATCGACGAGGCCTACAGCCTGGTCAACCCCGGCTACCAGGGCGGCGACGCGTTCGGCGCCGAGGCCGTGCAGACGCTGCTCAAGCGGGCCGAGGACGACCGCGACCGGCTCGTCATCGTGCTGGCCGGCTACGAGCGCGAGATGGACGCGTTCCTGTCCACCAACCCCGGCCTGGCCAGCCGCTTCAACCAGCGGGTGGGCTTCCCCAGCTACTCGCCGCAGGAGCTGTCCGAGATCGCGGTGCTGCTGGCCGGGAAGGCCGGCGACACCTTCGACGAGGAGGCGCTGCGCGACCTCGACGACGTGTTCGCCTGGGTGTGCGAGGAGCGGCTGATCGACGGGCTCGGCAACGGCCGCTTCGCCAGGTCGCTGTTCGAGCGCGCCGCCATGCGCCGCGACGTGCGGCTGGCCGCCCACGCCTCGCGCGGCGGGTCCGCCAGCTCCGCCGACCTGACGACGATCACGAGCGAGGACGTCCGCACCGCCGTGGACGAGCTTTCCGGACGCTGACCATCTCCGGAGCCGACCATCTTCGGCGGTTCCCTGCGCGCGACCCGTCACATGGTGTAGCAATATAACTACGTGCGGTGCGCGTCGGAGGGGGAGCGCGATGGCGGGGTTTCTGGCCCGCAGGCTGCTCAACTACGCCGTGCTGGTCGTAGTGGCCGCCAGTCTCGCCTACCTTCTGGCTGCCACGGCTCTGAATCCTCGCTCCAACTACGCGGACCGCACGCCAAAACCTCCGCCTGCCGTCGTGGACGCGCAGCTCACGGCGCTCAACCTCAACGACAAGACGCCGCTGCTGCAGCGCTACGCCACCTGGGCGGGCGGGGTGATGCGCGGCGACTTCGGCAAGTCCGTCGGGGGCGCTCCGGTCAATGAGGATCTCAAGCGGCGCATGGGTGTGACGGCCCGGCTGGTCGTGCTGGGGATGCTGTTCGGGAGCCTGCTCGGGGTGCTGGTGGGCGCCTTCGCGGCGGTCCGGCAGTACGGCTGGTTCGACCGGATCTCGACCGCCCTGTCCTTCGTGGTGCTGGCCGTGCCGGTGGTCGTGCTGGCCAACATGCTGATCCTGGTCGCCGCCTGGGCCAACGAGAACGTGTTCGGCCGCTCGGTGTTCCTGGTCAGCGGCGAGTACACCGACGGGCTGGAGACCGGGTTCTGGGGGCACGTGGTCGACCGGCTGCAACACCTGATCCTGCCGACGATCTCGCTGTCGGTCGGGCTCGTCGCGGTCTTCAGCCGCTACCAGCGCAACATGATGCTCGACGTGCAGGGCGCCGACTTCGTCCGCACCGCCCTGGCCAAGGGGCTGAGCAGGCGCCGGGCGCTCGTCAAGCACGCGCTGCGGACCGCGCTCATCCCGGTCGTGACCTATTTCGCGTTCACGTTCGGGGCGCTGCTGACGGGGGCGACGTTCACCGAGAAGATCTTCGGCTGGCACGGGCTGGGGGAGCAACTGATCAACTCCATCTTCAGCAACGACGTCAACACCGTCGCGGCCATCTCCCTCCTCGCCGCCGTCGCCGTGCTGTGCTCCGCGCTGGTCTCCGACCTGCTGCACGCGGCGCTCGACCCGAGGGTGCGGGCGTGATGACGCTTTCCGACGAGGAGCTCGCCGAGGAGTTGACCGACGGCACGGCGGCCACGGCGCCGTCCCGGCTGCGGGTGGTGGCCGGGCGGTTCTTCCGCTCCTCGCAGGGGCGGATCGGGTTCGCGGTGCTGGCCGCGATGTTCCTGCTGGCGTTCGCGGGGCCGATCTTCTCCAGGTGGACCTACACCGACAAGGACTTCACCGCGTTCATGCAGCCGCCGTCGGCCACCCACTGGTTCGGAACGCTCCAAACAGGCGCTGACGTCTACGCGGTCACGCTGCGCGGCATGCAGAAGTCGCTGGTCGTGGGGCTGCTCGCGGCCCTGATCTCCACGGCGCTGTCGGCCGTGGTGGGCGCGTTCGGGGGCTACTTCCTGGGGTGGACGGACCGGACGCTGAACTGGGTGACCGACCTGCTGCTCGTGCTGCCCGGCTTCCTCATCCTGGCGATCATGTCGCCGCTGTTCGAGGCCGGGCAGTGGCCGCTGTTCGTGGTCATGCTGGCGTTGTTCCTGTGGATGGTCACCTCGAAGATCGTCAGGGGGATGACGATCTCGCTGAAGGAGCGGGAGTTCATCCAGGCCGCCCGCTTCATGGGCGTGTCCCCCGTACGGATCATCTTCCGCCACGTGATCCCCAACCTGTCGTCGCTGCTGATCGTGGACGCCACGCTCAACGTCAGCAGCGCGATCCTCACCGAGACCTCGCTGTCGTACTTCGGGTTCGGCATCCAGCCGCCCGACGTGTCGTTCGGGACGCTCATCGCCGACGGGTCCAGGACGGCGGTCTACGCGCCGTGGACGTTCTGGTTCGTGGCGGGGCTGCTGGTGGTCACCGTGCTCGCGGTCAACCTCATGGGCGACGCGCTGCGTGACGCGTTCGATCCCTCGGCCTCGCGGAGGAGGCGGCGATGAGCCCGGTCCTCGAGGTCACCGACCTCAACGTGTCGTTCGGCGGCGTGCCGGCCGTACGCGGGGTGAGCTACCACGTGGAGCCCGGCGAGGTCCTGGGCATCGTCGGCGAGTCGGGGTCGGGCAAATCGGTCACGTCGGCGGCCGTCATGGGGCTGCTGCCGCCGGGAGCGCGCGTCACCGGGTCCGTACGGCTGCACGGCAAGGAGCTGATCGGGGCCCCCGAGCGGGAGCTGACGTCCTTCCGCGGCAAGACCATCTCGATGGTGTTCCAGGACCCGCTCTCGGCGCTCACCCCCGTCTACCGCGTCGGCGACCAGATCGCCGAGGCGGTGCGCGTGCACCAGCGGGTGAGCAAGGAGACGGCCATGGTCAAGGCCGTCGAGCTGCTGGAGCTCGTGGGCATCCCGCGGCCGGCCGAGCGGGCGCTGGCCTTCCCGCACGAGTTCTCCGGAGGCATGCGGCAGCGCGTGGTGATCGCGATGGCCATCGCCAACGACCCCGACGTGATCATCTGCGACGAGCCGACCACCGCGCTCGACGTCACCATCCAGGCACAGGTGCTGGAGGTGCTGAAGAAGGCGCAGCGGAAGACCGGCGCGGCGATCATCATGATCACGCATGATCTGGGCGTCGTGGCCGGGTTCGCCGACCGGGTGCTGGTCATGTACGCCGGGCGTCCCGTCGAGGTCGGCGACGTGGACGACATCTACTACGGAATGCGGATGCCGTACACGGTGGGCCTGCTCGGCTCGATCCCGCGCGTGGACCGGGGCGCGCGGCAGCCGCTGGCGCCCATCGAGGGCAGCCCGCCCTCCCCCGAGGCGCTGCCGCCGGGGTGCCCGTTCGCGCCGCGCTGCCCGATGAAGATCGACGCCTGCGACGAGGGTGAGCCGCCGCTGTTCGAGGTGGGGGCGGGGCACCGGGCGGCCTGCATCCGCTGGCAGGAGGTACGCCCCCGCGAGCCCGTCCTCGTCCCCGTCGAACCGGGACGGCGCGAGCGCGGCGAGCGCACGGTGCTCGAGGTGCACGGCCTGGTCAAGGAATATCCGCTGCTCAAGGGCGCGATCTTCAAGCGCAGGGTGGGCACGGTGCACGCGGTGGCGGGGGTCGGCTTCGACATCCGGCAGGGCGAGACGCTGGGACTGGTCGGCGAGTCGGGCAGCGGCAAGACGACCACGCTGACGCAGATCCTGGAGCTGGCCGCGCCCCAGAGCGGGCGCATCGTCGTGCTCGGACGCGACACCGCGCGGCTGAGCGGCCCCGAGCGCAAGGCGATCCGGCGCGACATGCAGGTCGTCTTCCAGGATCCGCTGGCCTCGCTCGACCCGCGCATGACGGTGCACGACATCCTGGCCGAGCCGCTGCGTACGCACGGGCGGCGGCGTCCTGGTCGGCGCATCGCTGAGCTGCTCGCCCTGGTCGGGCTCGACGCCTCCCACGCGGCCCGCTACCCGCAGGACTTCTCGGGCGGCCAGCGGCAGCGCATCGGCATCGCCAGGGCGCTGGCCCTGGAGCCCCGGCTGCTGGTGCTGGACGAGCCGGTCTCCGCGCTGGACGTGTCGATCCAGGCCGGGGTGATCAACCTGCTCGGCTCGCTGAAGGCCCGGCTGGAGCTGTCCTACCTGTTCGTGGCGCACGACCTGGCCGTCGTGCGGCACATCGCCGACCGGGTGGCGGTGATGTATCTCGGCAGGATCGCCGAGATCGGCCAGGTGGACGCCGTGTTCGACGCCCCGGCGCACCCGTACACGCAGGCCCTGCTGTCGGCGATCCCGCTGCCCGATCCGGTACGCGAGCGCGCCCGGGAGCGGATCCTGCTCGAAGGCGACCTGCCCAGCCCGGCCAACCCTCCGACGGGCTGCCGATTCCGCACCAGGTGCCCGAAGTTCCGCGGCGAGCTCACCGACGAACAACGCAGGCTCTGCGTGGACGTCGAGCCCGAGGTGCGTCCGTTGGGCGAGGACCAGGGGGCGGCCTGCCATTACGCCGAGAGGCGCGAAGTCGTATAGACCTCGCTCTGACCAGGAGGAATTCTCTCGATGAAAGCATCACGTCTTGTCGTGGCCGCCGTTGTCACGGCCTCGCTGTGCCTGGCGGGCTGCGGCAAGGGCACGGGGAGCGGGCCGGGCCGGCAGAGCGGCGGTGACGAACGTACGATCAAGGCCTACGACATCAACCCGCAGCCGCGCGACAAGGTCAAGGACGGCGGGACACTGCGGTGGGGCATCAACGAGTTCCCCGCGCAGTGGAACAGGAACCACGTCGACGGCAACCTGGCCATGGCCGCCGTGGTCAGCAACGCGCTGCTGCCCTCGCCGTTCCATTCCGACGAGAAGGCGGAGATCTCGGTCGACCGCAACTACGTGCTCGACGCCGAGGTGACCGAACAGCGGCCCAAGCAGGTGGTCACGTACAAGCTGAACCCGAAGGCGAAGTGGTCCGACGGGAAGCCGATCACCTGGGCCGACTACGAGGCCCAGTGGCACGCGCTGAACGGGCGCAACCCCGCCTTCCACATCGCCTCGTCCACCGGCTACCAGGACATCGAGAAGGTGGCGCGGGGGAAGGACGACTTCGAGGTGGTGGTGACGTTCGACAAGCCGTTCGGGGACTGGCAGGCGCTGTTCGGGCCGCTGCTGCCCGCCGCCACCAACCGGACGCCCGAGGCCTTCGACAACGCCTGGCTGAACAAGATCCCGATGACGGCCGGGCCGTTCAGGTTCGGGGGGTTCGACCAGACGGCGAAGACGATCACGATCGTGCGGGACGACTCGTGGTGGGGGAACCGGGCGAAGCTCGACAAGATCATCTATCGGTCGTCGGAGCAGGACTCGCTGATCTCGGCGTTCAGCAACGGGGAGCTCGACCTCATCGACGTGGGGCCGTCGGCGCCCGACTACGCGCGGGCGAAGGGCACGCCGGGGGCGCAGGTGCGGCAGGCGGCCGGCCCCGATTTCCGGCATTTCACCTTTAACGGGTCCAGTGAACTGCTCAAGGACCGCAACGTCCGGCAGGCCGTCCAGCTGGGCATCAGCCGCCAGGCCATCGCGCAGTCGGACCTGCAGGGCCTGGACTGGCCGATCGCCCTGCTGAACAACCACTTCTTCATGAACACCCAGGAGGGCTACCAGGACAACGCCGGGAAGCTCGGGGCGTACGACCCCGGTCAGGCGCGGCGGCTCCTGGACGCGGCCGGGTGGAAGCTGAGCGGCTCGTTCAGGCAGAAGAACGGCAAGGTGCTGGAGCTGCGGTTCGTGGTGCCGTCGGGGGTTCAGATCAGCAAGGCGGAGGGGGAGCTGGCGCAGACCATGCTCGCCCAGATCGGCGTGAAGCTGACCCTTCAGGCCGTGCCGAGCGATGACTTCTTCACCAAGTACGTCATCCCCGGCAACTTCGACATCACGCCCTTCGCGTACATCGGGACGCCTTTCCCGGTTTCCAGCAGTTTCGGGATTTATGCCAATTCCGCCGATGGCAAGACCTGGAACGCGAACTTCGGCCGTACCGGCTCGCCCGCCATCGACCAGGCCATGAACCGCGCCGCCCAGAGCCTCGACCCGGTGCGGGCGCGCGCGGCGGCCAACGAGGCGGATGCGCTGATCTGGCAGGAGGTCAACGTACTGCCGCTCTACCAGCGCCCGCAGAACGTCGCCGCCCGCCAGACGCTGGCCAACGTGGGGGCCCGCGGCTTCTACGTCCTCCGCTACGAGGACATCGGCTTCACCGGCTGACCCGTTCGGAAGTGTCGGCGGCCGGGTGTAGAAGTGGACGCGTGACTACCAAGCTGACCTGGCCGCAGATCCTGGCCTGGCGCCTGCGCAGACAGTTCGTGAGCGAGCCCGACGCGCCCGATCCCGTGGCGGTGGCCCGGCGCCTGTGCGGCGTCCAGGCACAGGTCGCCTCCTCGGCCCAGCTCGCGGTGGCGGTCCGGAGCGACAAGCCCGACCCGGGCGGCATCGACCAGGCCCTGTGGAGCGACCGCACGCTGGTCAAGACGTGGATCATGCGGGGCACCCTCCACCTCCTCCCCGCCGACGAGCTGGCCGACTTCTGCGCGGCCCTGGGCACGTTGCGCTTCTGGGAGAAGGGCTCGTGGCAGCGCGGCCACGGGGTCACCGCCGACGAGATCGCGGCGATCATCGACGCGGTCCCCCGCGCCCTGCGCGACGGGGCACCGGGTGGGCCGGCGCTGACCAGGGAGGAGCTCGTCGACGCCGTGGTGACGGTGACCGGGGACGCTCATCTGCGGGAGGCGCTCACGTCCGGCTGGGGCGCGCTGCTCAAGCCGCTGAGCCGCCTCGGCGAGCTCTGCTACGGCCCGCCCCGCGACGGCAGGGTCACCTTCACCTCCCCGCGCACCTGGCTCGCCGGATGGCCCGCCGCGCTGCCGCCGTACGAGGAGGCCGGCGTACGGGTGGCGCGCGCGTTCCTGGGGGCGCACGGGCCGGCGACGCCGGAGATGTTCGACACGTGGCTGTTCGGCGGCGTGGCGAAGAAGACGGTGCTGAAGGGATGGTTCCGCGACCTGGCGCCCGAGCTGACCGAGGTGGAGACCGACGACGGCCAGCCGCTGCTGGCCCTGACCGAGCACCTCGACGACCTCGCCGCCACCGGCCCGTCGGCCGAGGTCCACCTGCTGCCGGGCTTCGACCAGTACATCCTCGGCGCCCCGCGCGGTCTCGCCCCGCTGATCCCGCCGCCCCTCAAGCCCAAGGTGAGCCGTCAGGCGGGGTGGATCTCCCCCGTGGTCGTTCACGAGGGGCGGGTCGCGGGGGTCTGGGAGGCCAAGAACGGCCACATCACCGTCGATCTCGCCGCCCCGGTCCCCCCGGGTCCCCTTGAGGAGGCCGTCACCCGCATCCGCACCCTGCTCCCGTAACCCGCCCGCGCGCGGAGGCGGGGTGGGTCAGCGGCCGGTGGTGGCCATGATGCGGTCGACGAGGCCCTGGCTGCCTTCCTCGCGCGCACAATGCGCGCAGCAGTACCAGTGCTCGCCCGACTGCACCCCATGCCCGATGACCTTGGTGCCACAGTGCTCGCAGATGGGCGCCATCGCCTCGATCGCACACTGGAAGCAGTCGAAGGTGTGCACAGCTCCCTGCGCATGCACCTCGAACGCCATGTCGTAGTCATTTCCGCAGGTCTCGCAGACAGCCATGGTGATCCCTCCTACAGTCCATTCCGCCGGGGGGATACCCGGTTCTATGGCCTCTCTTCCTCAAAGGCCAACCAATTTCCCCAAATGTCCCTCGAAATCGGTCAGGACCGGGCGAAGCGGGCCACCAGTGGCAGGCCCAGGAGGCCGAGGAGGGCCAGGGCGGAGGGCAGGCCGAGCCATCCGCTCAGAGCCGCGACGAGCAGCGGGCTGATCACGAACCCCGCGTACGAGATCGTCGACACCCCCCACACCAGCGTTCCGCTCGGGTCGTCGGCGGCGGCCCGGCTGAGGAGGGCGGGCACCAGCGGGCCCAGCGCCAGCCCGGTCACCGCGAAGCCCGCCAAGGAGGCGAGCACGGTGCCGCCCAGCCCCGCCAGGGCGATGCCCGCGCCGCCGCCCACCCCCGCCACCAGGTACAACGCCCGCAGCGGCACCCGAGGCAGCGCCTGCACGACGAGGCGCCCGGCCGTCAGCGCCGCCAT
Source organism: Nonomuraea sp. NPDC003201 (assembly GCF_053590415.1). Taxonomy (NCBI): domain Bacteria; kingdom Bacillati; phylum Actinomycetota; class Actinomycetes; order Streptosporangiales; family Streptosporangiaceae; genus Nonomuraea; species Nonomuraea sp. NPDC003201. The sequence continues at coordinate 22,015 of NZ_JBSFTC010000034.1, read as the reverse complement.
GTAGACGGACGGCGCGGCGCTCGACACCAGGGGCGCGGCCCCGCGGTGCTCCTCCAGCAGCAGCACCGACCACTGCTCGACCGAGTTCTCGATGACCAGGACGCAGGCCGCCAGCGCCCCCACCACGACCGCGGCACCCCACAGCGCGCGCTTGTCCGGGCCGCCGGACGAGGCGGGCATTCCCTCGCCCGCGGGCAGCGCCAGCACCGTCAGGGACGTGGCGATCACGATCACGGCGATGATCACGAGGACCGTGCCGACGCCCAGGCCCAGGGATCGGGCCAGGCCGGTGGCGGGCGACGCCGCTATGACCGCGACCGGGAAGGCCGCGTGGACGGGCTGGAAGAGGCGGCGGCCGGTCTCGCGCTCGGCGCGCCCCGTGGCCAGGTTCAGGGCGATGTCGAGCGCCCCGCTGGTCGCCCCCACGAGCAGCAGCGCCAGCGCGAGCTGCCAGGGTGTGGCCACCAGCCCGATCCCGGCCACGCTGAACCCGAACAGCGCCGTCGTCACCAGCAGGGCGGTCCGCTCGCTCCCCCGCACCAGCCGCCCGGTCAGCGCCATCGCGGGCAGGGCCCCCACGGGTACGGCGCTCAGCGCGAGTCCCAGGTCCCCCGCCGAGATGCCCAGCTCCAGCTTGATGGCAGGCAGGAGGGCCGACCAGGAGCCCCAGAACACGGCCCAGGCCGCGCACACCGCGATAAGCGGCATTTACCACAACCCCTTGATATTTCGGTCAAGGCACAGTAAAGATCGACGTTGTCCTTATTACCCCTGCCGAAGGGAAGCTCGTGCTCACCCGAACGGTCATCGCGACGGCCTTGGTCGCGGCCGGGATCGTCGCCACCCCCTCCTCCGCGTACGCGGCCACGGCCCGCTACACCCCCGAGCGGGTCTGCGGCCCCGGCTTCCATCGTGTCAAGGACGGCCAGCGGGCGATGAAGACCCGCGAGGGCGCGGTGCTGGGACAGGTGTACCTGATGTACAACAAGGGGAGCGGCAAGAACTGCGTGACCGCCATCAAGAGCGCGTACACGGGCACCCGCACGGTCACCGGCGCCTACCTGGAGGTCAGGGGCGGCGGCCGGGCGGAAGACGTGCAGAAGTACCGCTTCTACGCCGAGACCGGCCACATCGACGGCAAGTGGAAGTGCGTGAAGTACGCCGGCTGGACCCGCGACCCGGACAACCGCGTCGAGGCCTGGGGCGGCCGCAAGACCTGGGGCAACTGCAAGGGCTGAGGTCCCTGGAGGGCGGCGTCCGTCAGGGACAGACGTTCCGGTACGGCACGCCGCCCAGGTACCGGGCCCACTCATCGGCCGACAGCGAACGCCCGGCCCGCGCGCACACCTCCTGCGCGACCCGCTCACTCCGCACGGGGATCGCGTGCAGGGCCTCGTCGGTCCCGGCGTACAACGTCTCCCCGTCCGTGCCGAACGCCAGCGACACCGGGCCGTCCCCCAGCCGGAAGGACCCGCCGAGCCGCCGCCTGGTCTCGACGTCCCAGAGCTGGAGCGCCCCTTTCTCCGTGACGGAGGCCAGGGTCCCGCCGTCGGGTGAGAAGGCCAGCAGGAGGAGGTCGTCGGCGGCCCGGGGCAGGGCGGGGCTCAGCCGGGTCGGCCCGTCCACCGACCACAGCCCGATCCGCCCGGTGGCCGCCTCGTTCACGGCCATGAGCCCGTTCCGGCTGAACTCGATCGCGTTCGTGGCCCCGAACCCGGCCCCCACGGGCTTGCCGGTGCGCAGGTCGACGAACCTGCCGCCGAGCAGCGACGCGTAGGCCGTGCCGCCCGGCAGCAACGGCCCGCCCTGGTACCTGGTGTCGGTCGAGCTCAGCACGCGGCCGTCGGCGGCGTCGAGTACCACTTCCTTCGCCACCGGGTTCTGGGAGAACACGATGTTCGTCACCAGCCGCCGCCCGTCCCGGGTGAAGTGCACGTCGTTGACGGCGCCGGCCGGCTTGGACACCCGCGTCGACCAGAGCTTCGCGAGGGTCCGCACGTCCCAGAGCGCGATCGTGCCGTTGGCGTCCGTGACGGCCAGCCTCGTTCCGTGGAACTCCGCGGGTTCCCCGTCGTCATCGCCGACGGGAAGGCTGCCGGTCTCCTTGCCCGCGCGCGCGTCCCAGATCTGAAGCCGCTTTCCGGCTTGGACCGCCGCCAACGAGCCGTCCGGGCTGAGGAAGACCGAGCCCGGCGTCCCCGTCACGTGCGTACGCGACCGCAGGTCCAGGCTGACGACGGCGTCGTCCACGACGTACCGCAGCGTCGTGCCGTCGGGGTCGAAGGCGACATCCGCCGGCTCACCCTCGGCGCGGTAGCCGAGTACCGGCCGCCGGGTGCGCAGATCCCAGACCTGCACGTCTCTGCCGTGGTAGGCCGCGAGGTGGCGGCCGTCCGGGCTGAAGCGCAGCTTGCTTTCCGATCCGCAGACCTCGCAGGTCAGCGGGTCGCCGAAGGCCCGGCCCGAGGCGACGTCCACGAGCGCGACCTCGGTCCCGTTGCCGCAGGCGAGCGTCCTGCCGTCCTGGCTGAACGCCGCCAGGTCGGGATGCGTCACACAGGCGCGGAAGGGCCGCTCCGCCCGCCAGCCCGGTAGCGAAAGTTGGTCGAAGCGGCCTCCCGGCAGCAGCAGGTGCCGGCCCGAGGGGTCCACGAGCGGGTCGTTCACCGCCACCTCGCCGCGCTGTTCGAAGACGCCCTTGCCGAACCGCCTGCCGGTGGACACGTCGAGCAGGTAATAGATCTCCTGCCTGGCGTACATCAGCGTGAGCGTGGTCTCGTGCTCGCCGAACACGGCGGTGTAGACGCCCTCGAACGCCGGTGGAATGCGCCGTTCGAGGAGCTTCCTGCCGGTCTTCAGGTCCCAGACACCCAGCTCCTCCGTGGAGGTCTCGGCCAGCAGCCGGCCGCTGCGGCTCAGCGCGGGCGTGCCGGTGATCGTCCCGTTCACCTTCATCTCGGGCCAGCTCGCCGTGCGCTCGTGGGTGCGCACGTCGTACACGTTGACCCCGCCCTCGCTGGCGCTGACCAGCGTGCGGCCGTCGCGGCTGAGCAGCCGCTCGGCCGAGCCCTTGACCGGCGGCTCGCGGAAGACGGCCGTCTCCTGCTGCTGCAGCGAGGCGATCAGGCTGGAGCGGGCCTCCGGCTGTGCCGGCGAGACCCGCCAGGCCGCCACGCTGAGCAGCATCGCCAGGGCCGGGTCGGCGGTACGCAGGCGGTCGGCCTCGGCGGCCACCTGCTTGGCGGCGAGGATGTCGCGCTGGCGGGCGGTCTCCTGGCGCTGCTGGACCGCCAGCCCGCCGGCCACCAGCGCCGCCACGAGCAGCAGGGCCAGCGTGACCGTGGTCAGCGTCCGGCGTCTGGCCCGGCGCCTGGTCAGGTCGGTGCCGGCGCGCAGGAAATCGCGTTCGAGCGGGGTCAGCGTGACGTGGCGGCGCCCGGTGGCGGCCCAGCTCAGCGCCTGTTCCAGGCGGCTGCCCTGGAACGCGTCGGCGTCGCGGCGGCCGTTGCCCGCCCAGTGCCGGGCCGCGGCGTTGACGGTGTTCAGCAGGGCCAGGCCGTCGCGGTCGGCGTCCACCCACATGCGCAGCCTCGGCCAGGCGCGCAGCAGGCCGGGACGCGACAGCGCCACCGAGCCGTCCCCGTCGGCGATCACGTACGAGAACGCCTCCAGCACCCGCTTGACCGCCGCCGACTCGCGTTCGGAGCGCCCGTCGAACAGCTCCTCGTACCCGGCTGTCCGCCCCTCCTCGTGCCCGTCCCCGTCCACGGCCACCAGGCGCAGGAACACCTCCGCCGCGACCTCCCGCTCCTCGGGAGCCAGCGACTCGTAGGCGTCCTCCGCGATCGTGCCGAGCGCGGGATCGGCGTGGCCGGGACCGTGCACGTCCCGGGCGGTCCGGCTGCCGGCCGCCAGCAGCCCCATGACGTCGGAGCCGGTCCCGCTGACCAGCGCGAGCAGCAGGTCACGAGCCGCGGGCCGGGCCGCCGGGTCCTTGTCGAGGGCGGCTTCGACCAGCGCGGCCAGCCGCGGGGGCAGCGCGCTCAGGTCGGGCCGGTGCGAGAGCACCCGGTGCATGACGCCGCCCAGGTTCTCGGCGCCGAACGGCTCGTGCCCGGTCGCGGCGAACACCATGACCGCGCCCCACGCGAACACGTCGGCCGGAGTGCCTGCCCGCTGCCCCGTGAACACCTCGGGCGCCATGTACGCCGGCGTGCCCGACACCTCGCCGGTCCTGGTGAGCGACATGTCGATCGTGCGCGCGATGCCGAAGTCGATCACGCGTGGGCCGTCGGGTCCGAGCAGCACGTTGTCCGGTTTGAGGTCGCGGTGCACGACCCCGGCGTCGTGGATCGCGGTCAGCGCCGTCGCCACCGCCGTGGCCAGCCGGTGCAGGTCGTCGCCGCCGAACCGGCGCCCGTCCCGCACGGCCGCGCCCAGGCTCGGCCCCGGCACGTACTCCGAGACCAGGTACGGCTTGCTCCCCTCCAGATCGGTGGCCAGCACGCGAGCCGTGCAGAACGACGACACCCGCCCCGCCGCCGTGGCCTCCTTGGCGAACCGGTCGCGGATCGCGCGGTCGCCGTTCGCGTGCAGCACCTTGACCGCGACCCGTCGGCCGCCGGCGTCGTAGGCGTCGTACACGACACCCTGCCCGCCCGAGCCCAGCCGCCCCGCCAGCCAGTAGTCCCCGATGCGCTGGGGATCCCCCGCTCTCAGCGCTTCCATGGCGGGTTAGATGCCACTTTCTTCGCGGAAGTTGTCACAGCTGGACGGCCCACCCCGTCCTCCTGCAAACGAACTGAGGAGAACCACATGACCCAGCGGATCAACGTCGCAGAGCAGGTTCCGCAGGCGTTCCACCACTTCCTGGCCGTGGAGAAGCTGCTGCACGAGGGCGAGGTGCCGACCGCCACCCTCGGGCTGATCAAGCTGCGCGCCAGCCAGATCAACGGCTGCGCCTACTGCGTGGACATGCACAGCCGCGACCTGAAGAAGGCCGGTGAGAGCGACGAGCGCCTGTGGTCGGTGGCCGCCTGGCGGGAGGCGACCGTCTACACGCCGGCCGAGCGGGCCGCCCTCGCGCTGGCGGAGGAGGCGACCAGGCTGGCCGACGGCGCGGGAGTGCCCGACGCGGTCTGGGAGGAGGCCGCGCGGCACTACAGCGAGAAGCAGCTGGGACTGCTCATCGTGGCGCTGGCCATGATCAACGCGTGGAACCGGATCGCTGTCACGGCCCGGTTCACGCCCGGAGCATGACATTCGTAGAAATGCATTGAGAGAGCCGGTGGTGGCCCGTTAGGTTGGCGCGCATGGCGGGTGCCCGTCATGCCGCCGCCCAGCGGCGCGGACACGCGCTTCCGAAGGGGGAGGCCATGAAACGTGTCAGAGTCACGAAGTCGACGACCAAGCGGCCCACGAAGCCGGCTCTGGAGCTGGACCTGCGGACCCCGGCGGGCCGCACACTCCCCTACTGACGTGCTCTCTTTACGCCGGATTTATCGGTCCTTCGGTAGATAACTAGATAACAAAGTCATCACGGGGGGCTCACGATGAAGAGGCTTGTGGTGGTGCCGCCACACATCGCCAGGCACAAGGTCCGCGAGATTCCTTCGGCCGGCCGCCGCAAGCAGCCCGACGATCCCAAGGTGATCGACCTGCGGGCCTACAGCGGCCGCAACGTCATCCGTTTCCCGGGCGGTCCGACCTCCGCCGCCTGAAACGCCTGAAAGCTGCCTGAAAAGCACCGCCGCCCAGCCCGGGGCCGAGCGGCGGGCTCCGAGGTCAGCCGTAGAGGCGCTCGGCGTAGGTCTTGCCGTAGTAGCTCTCGAGCTGTTCGAGGCTCTCCTCCACCTTCTGCACGTCCTTGACGAGCCGCGCGTGCGAGGGCAGGACCTCGGGCTCCCAGCTGTCCGGCTTCCACAGCGAGGAGCGTAGGAACGCCTTGGCGCAGTGGAAGAAGATCTGCTCGATCTCCACCACGAGCGCGAGGTGCGGGCGGTGGCCCTTCACGATCATCTCGTCGAAGAACGGGGCCTCGCGGATGAGCCTGGCCCGCCCGTTGACGCGCAGGGTCTCGTTGCGGCCGGGGATCAGGAAGATGAGCCCGACGTGCGGGTTCGTCAGGACGTTGAGGAATCCGTCGGCCCTGCGGTTGCCCGGCCGGTCCGGGATGGCGATCGTGGTGTCGTCAATGACGTGGACGAACCCGGCAGGGTCACCCTTGGGCGAGACGTCGCAGGCGCCCGCGTCGTCCGACGTGGCGATCAGGCAGAACGGGGAGGCCGCCAGCCACTCCCGGTCACGCTCGTGCAGCCGTACGCGCTCCTTGGTCGCCGCCCTCGGCATGACCTCGCCGAGCAATTCGCGTAGCTCAGTCTCGGACCCGATCTCCACCCAGCTCATCTGCTCTCCCTTCGAGGGTTCACCCCATTTTGCCAGGGAGCGTCCGGGTCACCAGCGGCGGGCGTTCGCCATCATGCCCAGGTGCGCGTCGCGTTCCACGGCGAAGCGGACCGGGTCCATGCCCTGGCGCTCGGCCCGCAGGTGCAGCATGGTCAGCTCGGTCGCCGCCTGCTGGTAGTCGCCCATGGCCCGGCCGAGCCCGGCGCCCCTGGCCCACTTGCGGGCCGCCTTGCGGCCGGACAGCGTGCTGAGCATCCTGACGTCGGCCTCCGTGATCAGCCCGGTCTGCTGGTAGCCGGGCAGGTAGACGCCCATCCTGGTGACGAGCTGGCGGCGTTCGATGACGGTCACGGTGATCAGCAGGATGAGCGCCCCCATGATCACGAGGTACGCGGCGGCCACCCAGGCCAGGGAGCCCGTGGTGGCGGAGCCGTTCCAGAGGCCGTGCAGGAAGACCGCGCCCAGGTAGCCGAGCGGGATCGCGGCGAACCTGGCCGCGGTGCGCCTGGTCAGGGCGTAGGCGACACCGAGGCCGATCATGGAGGTGTAGATGGGGTGGCCGAGCGGGTCGATGAGGCCCCTGATCACGAACAGTTGCAGCGCCCCGCCGGCCCCGTCCTCGTTGTACGCGAGCAGGTAGTAGCCGACGTTCTCCACAGCCGCGAAGCCCAGGCCGGCCATGGAGGCGTACACGATGCCGTCGGTCAGCCCGTCGATCTCCTGCCGCCTGCGCAGGAGCAGCAGCAACGCCGAGCCTTTGAGCGCCTCCTCGATCACGGGGGCCAGCAGGACGGTGCCCACGTCGTCGACGACCGCCTCGCCGAACCCGGCCCTGGTGAACAGCGCCTCCCCCACGAACGACAGCCCCACGCCCAGCACGATCGCCACCCCCGCGCCCCACGCGAACGCGAACGCCAGGTTCAGCTTCGGCTCGGGCTCCAGCCTGTCGAGCGAGAGCACGGCGGCCAGCAGCACGGGCAGCGGCGCCACACCCAGCAGCGCGGACAGCCCGAACCCCACGGGCCCGCCCGACAGCAGCATGACGGTCAGCACGATCAACGCCAGGGCGCTGGACACGACCAGGCCGATCAAGAGGGCCTTGCTGGGACGCTGGACTGGCATCGTGGTGCCTCCCTTTCGCTGGTCCGACCACTATGCTCGGCCCGCATCTACAGCCGCTTAACGGTCACTTGATTCGCGGTAGTACGGATCCGCCACGACGGCCTCGCCGTCGGCGTAGGTGTACACCTCCCGGCCGGAGACGAACACCCGCAGGGCCCGGCTCATGACGTCCAGCGGGTCCCCCGACCAGATCACGACGTCGCCGTCGAGCCCGGGCCGGAGCGCACCCACCCGGTCGTCGATCCCCATGATCCGGGCCGGGTTCAGGGTGATCGAGCGCAGCGCCTCGGCCGGGTCCAGGCCCTCCTTGACCGCCAGCGTGGCCTGGTGGACGAGGAAGTGGATCGGCACGACGGGATGGTCGGTGGTGATGGCCAGCCGCACCCCCGCCCGCGCCAGGATGCCCGGGTTGCGCAGCGAGCGCCGGCGCAACTCGACCTTCGACCGGCTGGTGAAGAGGGGGCCGATGATGACGGGGACGTCCCGGTCGGCCAGGGTGTCGGCCAGCAGGTGGCCGTCGGTGCCGTGGTTGATGATCAGCCGGTAGCCGAACTCGTCCGCCAGCCTGAGCGCGGTGGAGATGTCGTCGGCCCGGTGCGTGTGCTGGCACCAGGGCAGTTCGCCGTCCAGCACGCGGACCAGGATCTCCAGCGTGCCGTCCCGGTCGAACGGCTTGCCCTCATCGGCGGCCGCCGCCCGCCTGGCCTTGTAGTCCTGCGCCTTCATGAACGCGTCCCGGATCACGGCGGCCACGCCCTGCCGGGTGGACGGCAGCTTCTTCTGGTCGCCGTACACGCGCTTGGGGTTCTCGCCGAGCGCGCTCTTGACGCTGGCCGGCTCCTTGACCAGCATCTCGTCCACGGACCTGCCCCAGCACTTGATCGCGACCGTCTGGCCGCCGATCGGGTTGCCGGAGCCCGGCTTGATCACCGCGGTCGTCACGCCGCCGGACAGCGCGTCGGCGAAGGCCAGGTCGGCGGGGTTGATGGCGTCGAGGGCGCGCAGGCGGGCGCCGTTCGGGTCGGTCATCTCGTTGGTGTCCTGGCCGGCCCAGCCCTCGGCCTCCTCGTACACGCCGAGGTGCCCGTGGGCCTCGACGAAGCCGGGCAGCACCCAGCCGCCGGCGGCGTCCACGACGGGGGTCCCCTCGGGCACGGCCACGTCCCGGCCGACGGCGGTGATCTTCCCGTCCTGGACGAGTACGGTGCCGCCGTCGATGGGGTCGCCGTCGATCGGCACAACGTATCCGCTGGTAATAGCAAAATTCATGACTCGTAACCTACCGGTGGGCGGGTCGCCGAACCCGTGCGCATCGGGTCCTCCAGGGCCGGGTGACATGGGGATAGGCTGATATTTCAGGATTTGCACGAGGGAGAGGATGCATGTCGCAAACGTACGGGCCAGGCGCGGGCCCGGCCCCCCAGTCCCTCGGCGACGAGGAGCTCTCGCAGCTGCTGGCCGGGCAGCGCTTCGGCTCGCTGGCAACCAACAAGAGCAGCGGCCACCCTCACCTGTCCACCGTCCTGTACACCTGGGACCCCGACCAGCTCGTGGTGCGGATCTCCACGATCGCCGATCGGCTCAAGGTCCGCCAGCTCCACAAGGACCCGCGCTGCGCCCTCTACGTGGCCAGCGACGACTTCTGGTCCTACGCCGTCGCCGAGGGCCAGGCGGAGCTGTCGCCGGTGAGCGCCGAGCCGGGCGACGAGGTGGGCATGGAGCTCCTCGCGATGCAGCAGCGCATGGACGACCCGTACGCCTTCCTGCGGCAGATGGTCGAGGACCGGCGGCTGGTGATCAGGATCCGCGTCTCGCGTTTGTACGGGACCGCGCTGCCCGTTCCGTGACGACGGCGCGGTGGCGGTTGTAGGCCACCGACGCGATCACGACGAGGACGAGCCCCAGGTCGATGCCCGCCGACCAGCGCATGGCAGTGACGTGGTGCCCCCCTTCCGCCGCCGCGAAGAAGACCGCGCCGATCACCGCCACGCCGCCCGCGCCCGCGAACTGCTGCGCCGTGCTGAGGATGCCCGACCCGATGCCGGCCTGGTGCGGGGCGACCTCCACCAGCGCCGCGCCGATGAGCTGCGGCAGGACCAGCCCGTTGCCCGTGCCGACGAGCATGAGCGCGGCCATGATGTACGGCAGGCCCAGCCCGGCCCCGACCACCATCAGGGCCAGTCCGAGCCCGATGATCACGCCGCCGATCACGACGACGATCAGCCCGTACCTTCTGACCAGTCGCGTCCCCAGGATCGACGTGACCGAGAACAGCACCCCCATTGGCGCGAACGCCAGCCCCGCCTGGAAGGCCGTCAGCCCCAGCCCGCCCTGCAGCAGCAGCGTCAGCGTGAACATGAACGAGGCGAAGTACGCCATGAACGCGACGATCGAGCCCACGCCCGCCAGGTAGGAGTGGACCTTGAGCAGCGCCAGGTCGAGCACCGGCTGCCCGCCGCGCGCCCCGAGCGCCTGCTGCCACCGCCAGGTCAGCACGAACACGGGCACCGCGGCCCCCATGCTGATCCATGCCCAGACGGGCCAGCCCAGGCTGTTGCCCAGGCCGAGCGGCACCAGCACCAGAGCCAGCCCGACGGCCAGGCCCGCCGCGCCGGGCACGTCGAGCCTGGCCCGCCGGGCGGTCTCGACCTCGGGCAGCAGCCAGATGGCCAGCGGCACCACGATCAGGCCGACGGGCAGGTTGATCAGGAAGATGACCCGCCAGCCGAGCCCCAGCGTGTCGGCGGTCAGCAGCAGGCCCCCGAGCACCTGGCCCGCGATCGAGCCCAGGCCGCCCGCGACGCCGTACCAGCCGAGGGCGTGCCCCCGCTCCGACGGCGAGTAGGCCGCGGAGATCGTGGCCAGCACCTGCGGCACCATCGCCGCGCCCGCCAGGCCCTGGAGCAGGCGGGCGGCCACGAGCTGGACCGGGTTGACGGCCATCCCGCACAGCACGGACGCGATCGTGAACGCGACCACGCCCCAGATGAACAGCCGCCGGTAACCGTAGCGGTCGCCGAGCCGGCCTCCGGTGATCATGCCGGCCGCGTAGGTGAAGGCGTACCCGCCCACGATCAGCTCGAGGGCGGCCGGGCCCGCGTGCAGGTCGCGTTCGATGGAGGGAGCGGCCACGTTGACCACGAAGAAGTCGAACTGGGCCATGAACCAGGCCGCCAGGAGTACGGCCAGCATCCCACCATGCTTCACGACATTCAGGCTAGAACTCCATGATTCGCTCCTCCGGCACGGGGGTCGCGTGTCGAATGCTCATCGGTCGGGCACCGGGCCGTTACTCTGCCATCAACCAGCAGTCATGAGATCTTGTCACTGTCGAGTCGACTGTCTCTCCCCACCCGAGGAGACCCATGTTCAGGCGACTCGCCGTCATGATCGCGATCTCGTCCACCCTCCTGACGACCCCTGCCGAGGCGGCCACCGCCGTCGTCAACGTCGCGCACCGGGGCGCCTCCGCGTACGCGCCCGAGAACACCATCGCCGCCTTCGAGCTGGCCGACAAGCAGCGGGCCGATGTGTTCGAGCTCGACGTCCAGGAGACCAAGGACCACGAACTGGTCCTGATGCACGACACGACCCTGGCCCGCACCACCGACGTCGAGCGGGTCTTCCCCGGTCATGCGCCGTGGCGCGTCGGAGATCTCACGCTCGACCAGATCGACAAGCTGGACGCCGGCTCGTGGTTCTCCGACGAGTACGAGGACGAGCGGGTGCCCACGCTCGACGAGACGCTCAGCGAGATGAGCGGCTCGGGGCTGGACCTGCTGCTGGAGATCAAGGCGCCGGAGCTCTACCCCGGCATCGAGGCCCGCGTCGCCGCCGAGCTGCGCCGCCACCCCGGCTGGCTGGCGGAGGGGCGGCTGGTGGTGCAGTCGTTCAGCTGGGCGTCGATGCGGACCTTCCACCGTCTGCTGCCCGACGTGCCGATCGGGCTGCTCGGCACGCCGTCCAGCGCCGACCTGCCGGGGCTGGCCAAGTTCGCCGACCAGATCAACCCGCCGTACACCTCGTTGTCGGCCTCGTACGTACGACGCGTGCACGCCCTCGGCATGCAGGTGCTCGCCTGGACGGTGGACAACCCGGACACCATGCGGCGGATGCTGGATTACCAGGTGGACGGCATCATCACCAACAAGCCGGACGTCCTGGACGAGCTACTGAGCGACTGAGGCGGCGAGCACGGCCTGCGCGAGCGCTCCCAGGACCGTATCCACCCCCCACTGAGACACTTGGCCCGGTCATCGACCGGCCTCCCTCAGGCCCAGCACGCAGACTTCCCTCACGCCCAGCACGCAGACTTCCCTCACGCCCAGCACGCAGGCCGAGGACGATCACGTACCCACCGAACAGAGCCGGCAGCACAGGCGGCGAGACCAAGACACTCACGACGGCCCCGCTTCAGGCAGCCGGCCGAATCCGCTCACGACGAGCCGCACCAGGCCCCTCCCTCAGACGGCGGGGCGCAGCACCCTCACGATGGCCCCACGCTCAGGCGGCGAGCAGAATTCCCTCGCGAGGACCCGCACCGGGATCCACCCCGAGACGACGGGGCGGAGGCGAGCCCAATCCGCTCGCCCCCGCCCCGTCAACCGATCTCGCGACTAGCTGCAGCCGCTGGTGGAGCCGCAGCCCTCACAGACGTAGCAGCTCCCCGCCGGCCGCATCTTGGTGCCGCAGGTCATGCAGAGCGGCGCGTCGGCCGTGAAGCGCTGGTGGCTCTCCAGCGTCAGCTCCTTGACCGCCGGCGACTGCTCGGCGACCTCCGCCTTCGGCTTCTCCTCGATGGGCGCCGACTGGGCCAGCGCCTCGCGGTCCACCGTCTCCTGCAGCGCCGCCGGGTCCTCGCCGCGCTGCTGCGCGGCGCGCTCGGCCGCCGAGAAGATGCCCAGGGCCGCCCGCTCGTCGTAGGGCAGGTGGTCGAGGGCCAGGCGGCGGAAGATGTAGTCCATCACCGACGTCGCCATCCGGATGTCCGGGTCGTCCGTCATCCCGGCCGGCTCGAACCGCATGTTGACGAACTTGCTCATGTACGTCTCGAGCGGCACGCCGTACTGCAGGCCGATCGAGATCGCGACGGAGAAGGCGTCCATGACGCCCGCCAGCGTCGAGCCCTGCTTGGACATCTTGAGGAAGACCTCGCCGAGCCCGTCGTCAGGGTAGGACGAAGCGGTCATGTAGCCCTTGGCGCCGCCCACCGTGAAGCGGGTGGTCATGCTCGGCCGCTGGTTGGGCATGCGCCGCCGGGTCGGCCGGTTGACCTCGATGACCTTGACCTCGGGCTCCGCCTTGGCAGCCTCGTCCTTCTTGGCGGCCTCGTCCTTCTTCGCGCCGTTGCCGGCCGACAGCGGCTGGCCGACCTTGCAGTTGTCGCGGTAGACGGCCAGGGCCTTGAGCCCCAGCTTCCAGCCCTCCTGGTAGACCTGCTCGATGTCGTCGATCGTGGCCGACTCGGGCAGGTTGACCGTCTTGGAGATGGCCCCCGACAGGAACGGCTGCGTGGCCGCCATCATGCGCACGTGGCCCATCGGCGCGATCGCCCGCTCGCCCATCGCGCAGTCGAACACCTCGTAGTGCTCCTGGCGCAGGCCGGGCGCGTCGACGACGTGGCTGTGCTCGCCGATGTACTCGACGATGGCCTCGATCTGCTCCTGCTGGTAGCCGAGCTGCTTGAGCGCCCGCGGGATCGTCTGGTTGACGATCTGCATGGAGCCGCCGCCGACGAGCTTCTTGAACTTGACCAGCGCCAGGTCCGGCTCGATGCCGGTGGTGTCGCAGTCCATCATCAGGCCGATGGTGCCCGTGGGGGCCAGCAGGCTGGCCTGGGCGTTGCGGTAGCCGTTCTTCTCGCCGAGCTTGAGGCACTCCGACCACTGACGGGACGCCTCGGAGTGGATCTTCGCGTCCATGGAGCCGACGGTGCGCAGGTCGTCGTTGGCCGCCGCGTGCTTGCGCATGACGCGCTTGTGCGGCTCGGCGTTCCTGGCATATCCGTCGTACGGGCCGACCACCGCGGCCAGCTCGGCGCTGCGGCGGTAGGACACGCCCGTCATCAGCGACGTGATCGCCCCGGCCACGGCGCGGCCGCCGTCGGAGTCGTAGGCGTGGCCCGTCGCCATGAGCAGCGCGCCGAGGTTGGCGTAGCCGATGCCGAGCTGACGGTACGCCCGCGAGGTCTCGCCGATCTTCTCGGTCGGGAAGTCCGCGAACGTGATCGAGATGTCCATCGCGGTGATGATCAGCTCGGTCAGCTTGACGAAGTTGGGGACGTCGAAGGAGTTGTCGTCCTTCAGGAACTTCAGCAGATTGATGCTGGCCAGGTTGCAGGAGGAGTTGTCCAGGTGGACGTACTCGGAGCACGGGTTGCTGGCCGTGATCCGCCCCGTCTCGGGGGTGGTGTGCCAGTCGTTGATCGTGTCGTCGTACTGCACGCCCGGGTCGGCGCACTCCCAGGCGGCCTTGGCCATCTTGCGGAAGAGCTCCTGGGCGTCGACCGTCTCGATGACCTCGCCGGTCAGGCGGGCACGCAGGCCGAACTTCTCGCCCTTGTCCACGGCGCGCATGAACTCGTCGGAGACGCGCACGGAGTTGTTGGCGTTCTGGTACTGGACGGAGACGATGTCCTTGCCGCCCAGGTCCATGTCGAAACCGGCGTCACGCAGCGCGCGGACCTTGTCCTCTTCGCGCGCCTTGGTCTCGATGAACTCCTCGATGTCGGGGTGGTCGACGTCGAGCACGACCATCTTGGCCGCCCGGCGGGTGGCGCCGCCGGACTTGATCGTCCCCGCGGACGCGTCGGCGCCGCGCATGAAGCTCACCGGGCCGCTGGCCGTGCCGCCGCTCGACAGCAGCTCCTTCGAGGAACGGATGCGGGACAGGTTGACACCCGAGCCCGAGCCGCCCTTGAAGATCACGCCCTCTTCCTTGTACCACTCGAGGATCGACTCCATCTGGTCGTCCACCGAGAGGATGAAGCAGGCGCTCACCTGCTGGGGCGACTTGGTGCCCACGTTGAACCAGACCGGCGAGTTGAACGCGAACACCTGGTGCGCCAGCGCGTGCTTGAGCTCGTGATCGAAGATCTCGGCGTCCTCGTCACTGGCGAAGTAGCCGTGCTCGATCCCCGTCCTGGTGTAGACGCCGACGACCCGGTCGATCAGCTGCTTCAGGCTCCACTCGCGCTGCGGGGTGCCCACGGCCCCGCGGAAGTACTTGGTCGTCACGATGTTGGCCGCGTTGACCGACCAGAACTCGGGAAACTCGACGCCCCGCTGCTCAAAATTGACCGAGCCGTCGCGCCAGTTCGTCATGACGACGTCGCGGCGCTCCCACTGGATCTCGTCATACGGGTGCACGCCGGGCTTGGTGAAGATCCTCTTCATCTTCAGTCCCTTACGCGGACGCTTCCCCCCGCGCGCGACTGAACCGCTGGCCGTCTCCGTCATGACTCCCCCTTCTCCGCCTTCAACTGTGAGATCTCGGCCTCGAAGTCCGCCAGGCTCTCGAAACCGCGATATACCGATGCAAACCGCAGGTAGGCCACCTCGTCGAGGTCCCGCAACGGGCCCAGGATGGCCAACCCCACCTCGTTGGAGGGGATCTCGGCCGCGCCCTTGGCCCTGATGGCCTCCTCCACCCGCTGCCCGAGCTGCGCCAGCGAATCCTCGCCCACCGGTCTGCCCTGACAGGCTCGCCGCACGCCCGCGACGACCTTGTCCCTCGAGAACGGCTCTGTCACTCCGCTGCGCTTGCTCACCATCAGCAGTACGGTCTCCTGCGTGGTGAACCTGCGCCCGCACTCGGGACAGGTGCGGCGTCGCCTGATGGCCGCGCCGTCATCCGTGGAGCGGCTGTCGATGACCCTCGTGTCAGGGTGGCGACAGAACGGACAGTGCACGCTTCGCCTCCTAGACCTGCGGTCACCACCCGCCGCGAAACCGCCGTCGAGGGACGCTCGCGCACGCTCCACGGCAAGCCGTGGAGCGGTACATAAAACACAAGGTGTGGTGAACTACATCGGTGTAACTACTAGATGTTGTGGTCCAACCGTAGAAGCGAGCGACCATGAACGCAAGTTGAGCAAGCCCATCGAACCGAAGTCGCTGATCAGCCCGCCGTCACCGCGGGAGCTTGGGCGTGTCGCCCCGTCGAGGTGATCTTTGTGCTGCTGGAGGCGTCACACGAGTTGCTTACGCGCCCGTTCGTGAACAAACCTCACAACGGTACCCAACCCCCAAACCTTCCCCCACCAGCCCACCACCGCACCCCCCAAACCACCTCACAACCGGACAGCCTCGCAACGCCAACGGACCCACGGGTAACCGTTCCCATGCCCCGACCCGGCCCCCACCGCCAGGCAACTCCGCACCCCGGTGCGACACACCGCCAGCCAGTCACACCCGAGCATCCTGCCGACGCGCGCTCCCACGCGCGGACTCACGGCCCGGACGGACCCACGGTTTCGAGCGGACCGGCGGCTCGGTCGCAATCACGGTCCGGACGGACTCACGGTTTCGAGCGGACCGGCGGCTCGGTCGCAATCACGGTCCGAGCGGACCGGCGGCTCGAGCGCTCGCGGTTTCGAGCGGACTCGCAGCCCAAGTGGACCAGCGTCTCGATCGTCAATCACCGTCCGAACTGCCTGGCGACCCCACCAGACCTCCAGGCCGAGCGCGCCCACAACCCGACCGGACAGCGCCGCACCCCAGTGGCCCGCACACTTACAACCCGAGCGGACCAGCGGCCCGAGCGTACTCACGGTTCGAGCGGCCTGGCGGCCCCAGTGGACTCGCAGCGCGAGCAGACTCACAGCCCAGCCGAACTGGCGGCCCGAGCAGACTCAGAGCCCGAAGCAGGATTGCGACCCGGGAGACCGGCAGCCCAGCGACCCGTGCGGACCAGCAGCCCGGGCGGACCAGCAGCCTGCGCGAACCGACAGCCTGCGCGAACCGACAGCCTGCGCGAACCGACGGCCTGGGCGGGCTGGCGGGCCAGCCGAGCTGGCGGTCTGGGCGGACTTGCGAGCCGAGCGAACTCACAGCTCAGGCGAACTGGCAGGCCGGACGCACCCGCGAGTCGGGCGGTCAGCGTAAGGCGGCGGTGTCGCTCGGGACGTACAGGCGGGTGCCCGGGCGAATGGGGGAGTCCGACAGGCCGTTCAGGCGCTTGATCTCCTCCACCACAGGGCCAGGATCGTCCCCTTGGGAGAGCGCCTCCCCGATGGCCCAGAGCGTGTCACCGTCGCGCACCTCCACCCACGGCAACCCCGCATGGCTGGTAACGACGACCTGCACCGCCGCCTGCCCCACCGCACGCGTACCGAGCCAGAACCCGCCGAGCGACAGCAACGCCACGACGGCCACCAGCACGACCCGCCCGCGCCGGGTCAGCCGCAACGGCGGAGCGGACCGCCGACGCACGCGCGCCAACGCCCGCCGCGCGCGCCACCTCGCCACCCGACGGCCCCACCGCCGAGATCCCCACCGCCCGCCACCTGTGCCACGCCGCGATCGGCCGGCCCGGACGACGCCTCCCCGCGCAGCCCGGTCACCCCCGCCAGCACCCCGAACGCCCTTCCCTACCCCCGGGACACCCCCACTCCGAACACCACGAACGCCTCCCCCAGCACCCTGGGCGCCACGCCGGGCACCCCGAACGTCCCTGCCAGCTCCTCGGACACCGCTCCGGAGCCCCCGCACGTCCCCGCCAGCACCTTGGGCCTCACCCAAGGGCTCCCGAGCGTCCCCATCAGCACCCTGGACGCCATCCTGGGGACCGCGAACGCCTCCCCCCGCACTCCGGGCACCACTCAGCGAGCTGCGAACACCTTGCCCAGCACCCTGGGCGGTACGACGACCGCCGCGAACGCCCTTTCCAGCACTTCGGCCATCACCCCCGGGACCGAAGTCCTTTCCCCCGGCGCTCCGGGCACCGCCCCTGGGGCCAAGGATCTTTCCGACGGCCTTCCGGACGCCACCCCTGGAGCCAAGGGCCTTTCTCACGGCTCTCCGGGCGGGACCCCGGGGACTGCGCGCGCCTTCCCCAGTGCTCCGGGCCAGGCCCCGGACACCGCGAACGCCTTCCCCGGAGCCCCGGACACCACCCCCGAGACCGAGAACCTCTCCCTCAGCACCCTCGACGTCTCTCCCCGCGATCTGCGCGGTGCGCCGACCGCCGCGTGCGTCTCCCGCGGCGGACTGGACGCCACCTCGAGGACCGACGGCGCCGCCCGCTTCTCTCGTCCCGGAGCCTCCTGGTCCGCGCGCCCGCGACCGCGCGTCGCCCGCAGGCGCGCGTGCACCCCGATCGTTCACCCTCGTCCCCCGCCCGGCATCGGCGCCCCCGCCCGAGCGCCGTTGGTCTCTGTCTGCGCCGGATCTCCGGCCGGCCACCGTTTCGTCGCCCTCGTCCGCACGGGCTCCTCCCCTGCCCGGCGGTACGGTGGCGTCCGCGTCGGAACCCGGACGCGGCGGCGGCACCAATCGCAAATGGGGCCTTCCACCATGAGTCGTGCGGGGCCCCAACCTCTTCCCCGAATTCTCGCGGGAACCGGCCTCAGCCCGCGTATTGTCTCCCCGTCGATCGTTACCCTGCGTGGCGTCGGCGATGAGTGTGAGTCGTTTGGCGTCTTGGCTGGTCGTGTCGGTATTTGTGGGCGTTCGCATGGTTGACCTCCTGCCGTGCAGCCCGAGGAAAAGGCCAAATAAAGATCAGCAAATCGAACACGGTGTCGATCGAACTCCCGTACGATGTTGTACACCACGCTGGCGACAATTTCGAGGAAGACTCGAACAATTGTTTGAAGATGATCTTCAACAGCGATACGGTCGCTGTGTGCGACATTGGGACCACAGACCGGGAGGTGCGCCGGTGAGGCGGGCCGCCAGGCGAGGAGGAAGAGCATGAGCGAGCAGGAAGGCGCAAACGGGGTCAGCGACCTCGCGGTGCGCCGGCGCGACTCTCTGGGCCTGACGCCCAGGCAGCGCAAGATCCTTGAAGTCATCCGCGACTCGGTGCAGCAGCGCGGTTATCCGCCCTCCATGCGCGAGATCGGCGAGGCGGTCCAGCTGACCAGCACGTCGAGCGTGTCGCACCAGTTGACGGCGCTTCAGCGCAAGGGTTACCTGCGTCGCGACCCGCACCGGCCGCGCGCGCTCGAAGTGCGCCTCCCGGGCGAGCCCGTGCTGTGGGTTGACCCTGACGCGACCGACGAAGAGCCCACGATCAACCGCCCCACGGCCGCCTATGTCCCGCTCGTCGGCCGCATCGCCGCCGGTGGTCCGATCCTGGCCGAGGAGAGCGTGGAAGACGTCTTCGCGCTGCCCAAGCAGCTCGTCGGCGAGGGCACCCTGTTCCTCCTGCAGGTCGCCGGTGACTCGATGATCGAGGCCGCCATCGCCGACGGCGACTGGGTGGTCGTCCGCCAGCAGCCGGTGGCGGAGAGCGGCGACATCGTGGCCGCCATGATCGAGGGTGAGGCCACCGTCAAGACCTTCAAGCGCAAGGACGGCCATGTCTGGCTCGTCCCCCACAACCCCAACTACGAGCCCATCCCCGGCGACGAGGCCAGCGTCCTGGGCAAGGTCGTGGCGGTCCTGCGCCGGCTCTAGCAGCGGTCAGGGCCCGAAAGGGGTCTCGGGCGCGCGTCCTATCGCTCGCGCCGCGTTCCGGCGCGCGCCGAAACACACCTGTTCATGGGGTACGTACGGCTCCAACCCCACCTCGCCCTCGGGCCGAAGCCTCGTCACCGGCCATCCGGACCCGGCGAGGGAGGCCATGCCCCTGAGGACTGAGCCGTCCGGGGGTCACCATTCAGTCCCATGTTGTCGGTCGCGGCGCCCAAGGCCACCCAACACCGGCATCGCATCGTGTCGCCACCCCGCCATCGGACGTTGGCGCCGAACTCAGTCTCGGCATCGGTCCATGCCGCGGAACTCGGTCTCAGCATCGCACCGTCTCGCCACCCGACCATCGGGCACTGGCGCGGAACTCGGTCTCGGCGTCGCACCGTTTCGCCGCCACCCCATCCTTCGCCGCACCCGCAGTGCCCGGAAGTCGCCGCACTGCCCCGCTCGCTCCAGCACGAAGCTCGCGCTGCCCTTGAAGGCGCTCGACCCGTCGTTCTGCTCGACCCTCGAGTCGCCGCCCGCGTGCGGCACCGGCTGAAGCTCGGCGCCGGTCCTGCGGCTTCTAACGGGCCGCGTACAGCTCGTGTGCGGCCATGATCGCCTGGTTGGCGAAGGCGAGCACGTCGCGCCGCCGTTCGAACGGCGAGCCGTACAGGGACTTGCGGGGGGTGCCGAAGTGCTCGCTCAGCCCGCTGACCGCGCCCGAGAGCGTCGGCAGCGCGGTCTCGTCCTCCTCGCGCAGGCGTAGCGCCTCGTTCACCACCCGGTGCCAGCGCTCGGGGAACACCGCCAACGCGTACTGCCCGGCCCCCGACTTGGAGGTGATCTCGCCGGTCGCCAGCGTGTAGTGCAGCCGGGCGACGCCCGTGACGACCCAGACCGTGTTGTAGCCGCCGAGACAGGCCAGCCCCCAAGGCGAGGCCAGGTGGGAGGCCCTGGCCACCAGGCGGCGCCAGTACCGGTCGAGGTTGCCGTCGGTCCAGGCCGCGAGGGCCGCTGGATCGTGCCAGATATCGAGCTCGTCCGGCTTGGGGCCGCGGCAGGTCAGGCCGTTCTGGGCCAGCGTGTGCCAGGTGACCGGATTGAGAGCGCCCCGCGGGTTGATCTTCCCCGCGTGTGCCCGGGGACGCGTCCCCAGCTCAGCGGGGTCCCGGCCGAGGTCGTCCCACGTGAGGTAGCAGCCCTCGAACGGGTACGCGCCCAGCCGGGCGTGAATGCGCTCCACCACCCCGAACGGCGCCTCCGAGGCCGTCACCGCGACGAAGTCCACGTCGCTCGCGCCGGGCCGGTAGTCGCCCAGCGCCGCCGAGCCCTCCAGATAGAGACCCTCCACGAGCCCGGGAGCCTCCGCGTCGGCCACCGACAGGTAGGTCTCGACAATGGCATCGACCTTGGGGTTAGACATCATCGCCGTCCAGCCTCCCATAAGCGGCCTCGCCACCTCATCACAATCAATAATCCTAGAATTGCCGCGTGAATGAGGCATATACCCCTGAAGACCTCAAGACATCCCACGATGGCATCAAGTGGTCAGAAGTCCCGCCGGGCGTCATCCCCGCCTGGGTCGCCGACATGGACCTGTCCACCGCTCCCGAGGTGATCGAGGCACTGCGGCGGCGGGCCGCCGGCGACCTGGGCTACCCGACCTGGCTCGAACAGCCCTCAGCCGGGCCGCTGGCCGAGGCGTTCGCCGAACGCATGACGAACCGGTACGGCTGGCAGGCCGATCCCTCGCTCGTACGCTCGTTCAACGACCTCAACCAGGCGCTCCAGGTCCTCCTCCAAGTCTGGACCCGGCCGGGCGACGGGGTCGCGTTGCACACCCCGGCCTACCATCCGTTCCTGGAGACGCTGAAGGTCATGGAACGGCCCCTTCATCCGATCCAGCTGGAGCCCGACGGGGACGCGTGGCGCTTCGAGGTGCCCGACCTGTCGGGCTGCCGGGTGCTCCTGTTGGTCAATCCGCACAACCCGACCGGCCGCTCGTTCACCCGCGAGGAGCTGACGAAGCTGGCCGAGCACGTCGAACGCCACGACCTGCTGGTCATCGCGGACGAGATCCACGCGGACCTCACGTTCGAGCCGCACCAGCACATCCCGTTCGCCACGATCCTCCCCGAACGCACCGTCACGCTCACGTCCGCCACGAAGGCGTTCAACCTGGGCGGCATCCGCTGCTCGGTGGCCCACCTGGGACACGCGGGCGTCCGCAAGGCCCTGGAGGCGCAACCGCCCTTCGTGTACGGCTCGGCGAACCTCTTCGGCGTGGAGGCCACGGTGGCGGCATGGCGGCACGGGGACGCCTGGCTGGAGTCGACCCGCGCCCTGCTGGACCGCAACCGCCGCATCATCGCCTCCCGGCTGCCGGCGTCGGTCGGCTATCGGGTTCCGCAGGCCACGTACCTGGCGTGGCTGAACGTGGGGCGGCCGGGAATGGCGGAGGTGTACGAGCGGGAGGCCAGGGTGCGGCTGGTCGACGGTGCGGTCTTCGGGCCTGGCGGTGAGCACTACGTCCGGCTGAACTTCGCCACCACGGAGGCGATCCTGGCCGAGATCCTCGACCGGCTGACCCAGATGCCCTGACCCGGGTTTCCCCAGGGGTGTGGCGGGACGACCCTACGACGCTCCCGCCGCGCCGCCCTGCTGGATGGTGATGGACCCGCACACTGGACAACGGGGTGCCCCAGGCGGCCGGCCGTCCCACTGGGCGCGCGAATGGCGCGGCGGATGGGGTGGCGCGGCACGCATCGCGTGGAGAAGGGGCGCGGCGGGCTGCGCGGAGCGATGGCGTGAGCGGCCCAGCCGTGCGGCGTGACGTGACGTGGCGGCGTGACGTGGCGGCGCGGCGT